>JAYYDR010000058.1:0-4293 GCA_036160735.1 Thermoplasmatota archaeon | reverse complement strand
GGTGCTACCCGTTCATCAAAGCACGTTGCATTGAAGTGAGGTTGATAATATGGTAAAGCAAAGACAAATGGATAGAAGAACAAAGAGGCGACAATTGCCTCAAAAGGGATTCACCCAATTACTTCAAGGTAGCAGAATTGCCTCAGCTAGAGCTGTTAATGTTGACATGCATGCTAAGCACTGTTTCGAAGTCTGCCGTGCTGTCAAGAACATGACAGCCGGAGGGGCTATCGATTATTTGAACGAAGTCTTGAGAATTGATTCAGACCGCGCAGATATTAGAAGAAAAGCAGCAGCAGTTCCTTATCGACTTGGAAGCGGAAACAAGAAGCGCAAGCGTAGTGGCCCATCAATGGTAGGTCACCGAAAGGGTGGTGTCGGACCTGGTAGATACCCAGTAAAGGCATCTCGTGCGGTTATCAAACTGATTCAAAGTGCTATGGATAATGCAAGGCATCAGTATGAAGATATCGATGCTGAAGAAATGGAAATTACCCATATTGCGGCTCATCGTGGACAAATTAGAAGAGGTTGGATTCCTCGAGCTCGAGGAAGAGCAACACCATCTAATCACTATCAAGTCAATTTGGAAATATTCCTTGAAGACTTTAACACAGTAGATGATGAATTGGAGGACGAATTCTGAGGTGGATATTATGAGTGGAAAACAAAGCGTACTTAGAACAATTGTCAACAGAAATGTTGAGCGACAACTCGTCAAGGAATTTTTGATGGAGAATACCAAAACAGCAGGTTTTGGTGGATTAACTATCAACAGAACTCCAAATGGAACCAGCGTAGAAATTAGAGCTGAAAAGCCAGGAAGAGTCATTGGCAAGCGTGGTAAAATCATCAACGACTTACAAAAGAGACTCGATGATGAATTTGAACTATTCAACCCACGTTTGTCTGTTGAAGAAGTTGAGAATCCGACTTTGAATGCTCAGGTAATGGCCCAAAAGATCGCCTCTGCATTAGAGCGTGGATGGTATTACAGAAGAGCAGGTGCCTCTGCTGCAGTCAACATCATGGATGCTGGCGCAAGAGGTGTCATCGTTACCGTTGCTGGTAAACTTACAGGCGCAAGAAACAGGACTCAAAAATTTATTCTTGGACACGTAAAGTACTGTGGTGAAACTGCACTACAATTCATGGACAAAGGATATGCAGTAGCTGTAAAGAAACTTGGAACCATTGGCGTTACCGTACAAATCATGCGCAAAGGAATAACTTTGCCACACGAGATTAGTGTTTTCTCTGAGGAAGAGTTGAGAATTCGTTCCGAAGCCGAGACTGCTGAAGTTGAAGTTGTTGAGGAGGCGAGCGAATGAGTTACGTTTCAAACAGAGAGATTGCTGCTATGAGCGCAGAAGCGCGCGAAGCAAGATTACTCGAACTGCAAGAAGAACTACTTCAATTACGTGCTGAGAAATCACTTGGTGGTACGCCAGCAAGTATTGGTGCTTACAAAGCAACCAGAAGAAGTATTGCTAGACTGAAGACGCATATGAACAACGGATGAACAAGGAGAAGAGTATTCATGATGAGTGGAATTTGCAATGTTTGTGGACTACCAGGTGAATTATGTATATGTCAGGAGATTGCAAAAGAACAACAATGTGCGATATTATCAACCGATAGAAGAAGATATGGAAAAATAGTAACAAAAGTAGAGGGTTTGGAGGATTCAGCGATAGACATCAATCAATTGGCTAAACTACTCAAAAACAAATGTGCTGCAGGTGGAACGGTAAAAGGAAGAACAATTGAACTTCAAGGAGATCACAAAAAGAAAGCAGCTGGAGTACTCAGAAATAATGGATTTAATGTGGAGGTGAGATGAACATGAATATTTACAATAACAACTGGTTGGGTAAGACCCTAAATGTCATCCATTCCAATGATGTGACACTTGTCTCCAAGCAAGGATTGGTTATTGATGAGACAAAAAAGACCATCACAATTCAAGAAGATGGCAAATTGGTCAAGTTAGGCAAATCTAGTATCAAATTCACAATTAACGATAGTAATGTCGTTATTGACGGGGCGTTGGTGGGACAACGTCCAGAAAACCGAACCCACCGAAAATATAGGATGGCTTGATACCATGCGAGATATAGGAATAGATGTAAAACCCCCTACTGCTGAGTGGGATGGAGACGAAAATTGCCCATTTTATGGAAGCCTGCGCCTGAGAGGACAAGTGCTTGAAGGAACAGTATCCAAGGTTGGTATGCAAAAGACCATCACATTAGAAAGAAACAATGTTAGATACATGCAAAAATATGAGCGATTCGAAAAGAGAACCAGTGTTCTTTCTGCTCACTTACCATCATGTATCGGAGAAGTAAATGTTGGAGATGCAGTCAAAGTTATGGAATGCCGTCCACTTTCTAAGACAGTCTCTTTCTGTGTTGTTGAAATCAATGGAGGTGAGGCTTGATGCGTGGAATAGCAGGTAAGCAAACCAGAGGCCTTCCAACCGCTGCAAGATTGCATGTTGCTGATAACACAGGAGCTAAGGTAGTTCAGATTGTTAACATCTTGAAACTTGGTGGTACTATGCGTAGATACCCTGCAGGTGGTGTAGGCGATCTTGCTAAGGTTTCGGTCAAGAAAGGTACACCTGATACCCGTAGACAGATGTTCAATGCAGTAATTATTCGTCAAAAGAGACCGTTTAGAAGAGTCGATGGTACATGGGTACAGTTCGAGGATAACGCTTGTGTAATCACTAATGAAAAAGGCGATGTTCAAGGTTCAGATATCAAAGGACCAGTATCAAGGGAAGCAGCTGAGCGCTGGCCACGTATTGCAGCGAATGCAAAGCAAATTGTTTGAGGTGATTGTATGGTAAAAAGTATGAAACCAGGAAAGCAGAGAAAAGCACATTTCAATGCAGCAATGCATGAAAAGAGAAAGAGACTCTCAGCCCGATTACAATTAGAGAAGCCAGATTCACGTTTTGATGGTGTAAGAACTGTTACAGTGAGAGTTGGTGATACAGTCAAGGTTGTTCGTGGAGATTTAGCATATGGCGGTAAGCGACACGGTGGAACAAGAAATGCTGAAGCATTAACAGGTTCAGTCATTAGAGTAGATTCAAACAATGGTAGATTGTACATTGAAGGTGCAAAAGCCAGTAAGTCAGACAACAAAGAGGAAGCAGTACCGGTTAGTGCTTCAAACGTTGTCGTTGTTAAGTTGGATGAGACAGACAAGTACAGAGTCCAACAATTAACCGGAAACAGGAGTTGAATAAGATGGGAAGCAGTAATCACTTGAAGCGTTTAGCAATGCCAAGAAGTTGGCCCTTGCCTCGTAAGACATCTATATGGGTAACCAGAGCTAATGCAGGTGCACATGCACTTGAACTATGTATGCCGGTAAGAGTAGTTATTAGAGACGTAATTGGCTATGCTAAGTCAGCAAGAGAAGTACGTCACATCTTGCACAACAATCTCGTATCTATCGATGGTAGAGTCTGTAAGGATAGTCGAAGAGGTGTAGGTTTCATGGATGTCCTAACTTTAGGAGAAGAAAACTACCGATGTGTTATTGATCGCAAAGGTAGACTACGATACAGACCTATCTCAAAGAAAGAAGCGGAGACAAAAGTTTGCCGTATCAATGGTAAGACTACAATCAAGGGTGGAAAAACCCAACTCAATCTTCACGATGGCAGGAATATCCTAGTCGATGATGCAGCGGAATACAGTACTGGAGACTCTCTAGTAATTTCACTACCATCGCAAGACATTAAGGAACACATTAGATTTTCAGAAGGAACCAAGTGTTACTTGACCGGTGGTGCTCACGTGGGTGAGTTTGCTGAAGTTTCAGAATATATTGTGAAGCGTTCAAGCATGCCTAATGAAGTACAGTTTGGTGATTTTGGCACAATTATGGACAATGTTTTCGCCATTGGAGGCGAAAAATTACCATCTACAGAGGTGGTTGAATGAGTCAAGCAAACCCAATGATGGAGCCAAGAATCTCCAAAGTTTGCGTCAACATTGGTGTTGGTGAAGGTGGAGACCGTTTAGTCAATGCTGAAAATGTCCTTGAGATGGTTACTGGAGTAAAACCTCAAAGAACTCTTGGTAAGATTCAGAATCGTGATTTGAAAGTTAGAGTTGGTGCACCAATTGGTTGTAAAGCAACAATTAGAAATTCAGATAAAATCCAACAATTCTTGACAGATGCATTTTCCTGCAGAGAGAACGTAATCCCATCATGGAATTTTGACCGCGAAGGCAATCTATCTTTTGGTGTCAGAGATTACACAGATTT
>JAYYDR010000057.1:0-3001 GCA_036160735.1 Thermoplasmatota archaeon | reverse complement strand
AGAACAATCACTGCGGATGTTTCCTCCGCCAAATAATCCCAAACTTGGGTTCTGGAATCTCTCTCATAGATTCCTTTGTTGATTTTGATTTTCACTAATTTACGTTTCTTGAGTTGGGCACGAATTTCTTCGACTATGTTCGGAGTTATTCCTGTTTTACCAATCCGAACACTGGGTTGGAAATCTCTATCCATTGCCTGTCGTTTTATTCTTTCAGGGATGTCGCTAATATTTCCACCCCCGATTGTACTTTGGTCCACCGCCGAACCGCTTAATCTTCCCACATTCTAGGCAAGTGGTGATACGCTGACCTTCTCGAATTCTTACCTTAGCAGTTGTACCCGGAATCAATAGGCTTGTGCATCCTCTGCAAATCCAATGCCTGTGAGAAACTGGCAGAGGAAGTCGATTCCGGGACGAGGTCCTAACCAAATGCTTGGCTGCATTCGTTCGTGCTATCATTGGCATTGACACGTCAGAAATGATTGAAGACAGGTGAGTCTGGGCTTCTAAAGCAGATTCTCTGCGCTGCTTTTTTGCGCCCGAACGTGATCTTCTGCGGCTCATGCTTACAACTCACTTCAGTGCATCAAGAATGTCGTTTGTGATTAAATCAATGGCTCTGTCACCGTTTATCACGTGGAAGATTCCCTTGGATTCGTACCAATCTGCTAGAGGAGATGTCTGATTATGATATGCCTCGAGTCTACTCATCACAGTTTCTGCATTATCGTCAGCACGTCGCTTGAATTCCTCGCCACCGCACGAATCACAAATACCGTCTTTGGATGTAGGTTTGAAAGTGTCATGATAAACAGAGCCACAGCCAGCACATGTGTATCTGCCACAAATCCGGTCTACAATTCGCTCATCAGGAACTTCGATTGAGATTACGTGTGAAACTGTTGTGATGTCTGCTAATGCCTCAGCCTGGGGCACCGTACGAGGAAACCCATCAAACATCACACCGTTTTTTGCATCAGGTTCCTTGATTCTGTCCTTGATGAGGTCGATTATCACTTGGTCTGGTACCAATTGCCCGGCATCCATGTATTTCTTCGCCTCGATGCCGGTAGGAGTTCCCGCAGAAACTGCAGCTCTAAGCATGTCACCTGTGCTTACTTGAGGTAAGCCTGTTGAATCCATGATTCGCTGTGCTTGAGTTCCTTTTCCAGCCCCAGGAGGACCGAACAAAACTATGCTCTCCATGCCTTGGGCGTAGACTGCTTCTGTTTTCACTGTTGGCCTTGTTGGGCTAACCACTGATGACCGTAATATTGCCATTGTTCCATTGTCCAACCTGGTGGTAAACCACCCGGTGGCAAAGGCGGTCCAACCTGTGGGGCAGGTGCTTGCGGCACAGGAGGCTGAGGCTTTGGTGCTGGTGGTCTTCCCTGAGGAATTGCTACAGGCGGGCGACCAGCAGGAACTGCGCTAGGAGGCCTTCCTTGTGGCACCATTGCGGGAGCAGAAGGTGGAGGCAAACTAGGAATTGATTTAGCCAATGCATCTGCTATTTCTTCCGCAGAAACTCCACCGCTGGCTAGGGATTCCTGTCCTACTACAGAATCCATAACAGCCCTCATTCTAGCACCGTCATCCGGAATAGAATGAGCATCTGGTGCTACCAAATCCTCTCCAGATGTGTCTCTAGGAGCTGACTTCTTGATTCTTCTAGCGATAATCGCAACACCAAGAATCAGAGCCGCAATGACAGAATAACCAACAGTCGGAGAAACAATTCCAAATAGCCCACCTTGTGATTGTGTATTCTTTACGCTAATTTCCAGCGTTGCTGTGGCTGAACCACATGACAAGGTTAGTTCTTCTATGCCTGCCTTTGTGTCATCATTCGTCTCAACTTTAACCTCTGCATCTACCGACTCACCGGGTGCTAAATTTGAGATTTCTTCCGTTGATAGTGACACATCCCAATCTTTCGCATCTACAGTTGCAATTAGTGTTGAATCTAGAGGTACATTTCCAACGTTTCTAATCGTGATCGTTTGCATTGAATTGTCGTTACGATCGATACCTAGTAGAGGTCTAGATCCCTCATCGTATTCTATCGAGCAAAAGGCCCCTGCTTGGACCTTGACGGGATAGCTTTCTGAGACTTGTAATGTCTCAAACCCGTTATTGATAGTTGCATAAATTCCGATATCAAACGTAGTAGATGTTAACTCATTCACTGGTGCTTTGATTCCAACGACTAATTCGCTACTTTCCCTAGGCCCCAAGATAGCTGGAGGAGCAGCAAATCCTACCTCCCATCCATCCAATGGAAGCGAGTTTGACCATTCTAAACCGATTTGAGAATTTCCGGTATTCTCTATCATTAATGTCGTATAAGTGAATTCACCATTCGGTGTAACATCGAGTGTTCCGTTTGTTGGTGCTGAAATAGTAAGACCAATTTCATCCTTGACCACGAGAGTTGTTTCATTGATGATGAAATTAGATACATCCTGACTGGTCTTTATCACTAGACGGTTCTCATCATTCCTTTCGGCAACTGGGGAGACTAGAACTTCGAACTCAACTTCGCCAGTTTGTCCTGGAAGGATTTCAATTGTTACCTCTCTGTTGTTGGTTTGAGAATCGGTACGAACTTGAATAGTCCAAGTTGTAAGTTCGGGGTTTAATCTTACGGTCAAGTCCAAAGGAGCGTTACCAGTGTTTTCTATGACTAGAGATAGATTCAACCTCTCTGCCGTGTCTACATTCACATCTCTAGCGGTAGTAGCAGGACCAACCGGAATTCCCTCATGGTCTATCAAATCAGTCGAAAACGATTCGAGTGCTTTTACCGTCAGCGTTACTGTTTCTGATATGTTTAATGACAAGTCAGTTTGACTTGTAACGGAGCAAGTTATCGAATCTGTGGCTCCAGCCGCAGGCAAACCATTGGTTACAGGTGGAACATACAATCTTACTTGCATGGGGAGATATTCTAGAATATCAAGTGGCTCAAAAGAGTAGGAAGAGGAATTAGAACCTC
>JAYYDR010000056.1:0-13570 GCA_036160735.1 Thermoplasmatota archaeon | reverse complement strand
TCCTGAACAAGGCGACCAGCGCGCGCGCACCGGTGCTCCAATGACAGTAATGCTACACGACAAGGGATTGTCAACAGACATTGATTGGCAAAACAAGGACTATTCTGGAAAGACAATCAATTCCAGATACCGTTCACAATTTTATCGAATGCGTAAGTGGCAAAAGAGATCTCGCGTTTCTAACGCAACAGAGAGAAACCTTGCGATGGCTCTAGCAGAATTAGACAGGATGGCTAGCCGACTAGAACTCCCAAAATCTGTAAGAGAGGCTGCAGCTGTTAACTACAAGAAGGCTGTAGAAAAGAGACTTATCCGCGGTCGTTCAATCGAAGGTGTTGCAGCAGCATCACTTTACGCAGCGTGCCGACAATGTGGTGTTCCAAGAACATTAGATGAAATTGGACAAGCAAGCAGAACTGGACGCAAAGAAATTGGTAGAACCTACAGGTTCATGGTTCGTGAACTAAAGATGAAAATTATGCCTACAGGGCCAGAAGACTACATCTCAAGATTCTGTTCAGGACTGGGCCTAGATGCTGAAGTTGAAGCAAAAGCGCACGAACTCATCAAGGCTGCACAAGAGAAGGAACTTACCAGTGGACGTGGACCAACCGGTATCGCAGCATCAATCATCTACATTGCAAGTGTTCTTTGCGGTAAGCGCAGAACACAGCGCGAAGTAGCAGAAGTTGCTGGTGTAACAGAAGTTACAATCCGTAACCGATACAAGGAACTGATTCAGAACCTGAACATCGAGCTGGACATTTGAGGCAATCCCTAGGGATTAGAGCACTTTTGGGAAGTGGCCTCAATGAAAAGTAGGAACAGAGTATCAGAGAGTGTTCTAGAGTCTCTCGGCGAATGTTTAGCTGCGTCTATTGAGCTTGGTCTGAAATCATGGCCACTACCGTTCCCACCACTCAGCGACCCAGACTTCCCCACAGTTCATCCCAAAGATCAAGACAAGATCATTGAAATGGGCGTTGGTTTGCTGCAAGCAGACCGTGGAATGTTTGACCGACATCTAGCAATAGTTGTCGATTTGATTGTTCCTCATCGCATGAATCTTTCAGACGACCCATTTGAGATTCACGAAAAGTGGTTGATGAAAAGATTAGATGTTCTTACCGAAAGATTGCAGTTCGCAATAGCAACCGAATGGCTTGCTCAAGCACTTGACCAATCAAGCCCAGATGCAGACAAGTGGTGGCTATCAGTTGCACTAATCAACGGGCTTTGCACAGAATCACATGGTCAGTCTGTTCACCAAGGATACCACCTCGTTGAATCCATAGCCCTTGCAGAAAGGCCAGGAACATGGCATACTCAGCCGGACGTTACCAATGCTAGTTTGGATTGGAATCCGCATGGAATGGTTCCCAGAACTACTTCTGTTGTAGCACATGAAGCAGGAGCTGATGCTGCTAAGTGGGTCATGGAGCAGTTGGAAAATAGCGGAGAAGAGCGCAGAAAACTTCTGATTGAATGGTGCAGATTATTGCTTGAAAGGAAGGAATTGCTCCAACCACTTGGGATTCCAAAGATTTTAATTCGCAGAGCTGCAGATCCGTCTCAAGAGGTATCTAGCAGAGTAGTTCTCTGTCTAGCGAAACTAATTGAGGGTGACAAAGATTCAGCACTAGAGTGCATACGAATTTTGCACGAAAGAGAAGACCTACTTACCCGGAGGGCAATGGCCGATGTTCTAACTAGGCTTTTCAGAAGAATTACTACTGATGCAATACCACTCCTGAACGGAATGTTAGAGGATGAAGATGAAAGCGTATTAGCCGCAGCAAGCGCTACTGTTGGAGATTTAAGGTTCATCGACAAGGAGATGTGGGCTGACAAGATTGCAGAATTGTGCGGCCATAAATCGAGGATTGTTCGCAGAAATTTAGTTTACACAATCCGCGATTATCTTGAGGAATTTTCAGAAGACACTCGAGGTATTATTCCTAAACTCTGGGCAGACGGTGACGAGACCGTCTTGACAAGACTACGAGAATTATTGATGAGAATGGATGAGGTTGACGCAGACAGGTTCGCTGAAACTCTACGCTCTCTTGATGGTTTAGATATCGAGGGCCTCTGGGCACCGATGCGCGTCAAGGATGACGAGAGAGTAGCACAATGGCAACAATGGCTAGTCGGAAAGGCAGACCAACCAACCACGCCGGAACGCCCCGAGATTCATGTCTCTGATATGACTGAGGGCGAACTGCCTGAACTCGATGATGCGTTGAATATGCTCGACGATATGGGCTTCCTTGATTGACGCAAAACTCATCAACACAGCCCAGAATCAACATTCATGCGCAGCGCGGTCTTGTTTGTCAGTTTGCTTCTACTCTCATACATCCCTCTAGTAACCTACGCTGAAGGTTTGGACCAGTCATCTGGAATCGGCATAGAAGTAACACATGACAGTGTTAGTGAAATGACCACAATCATCATCACTGCCCCCGAAACTGTCAATTCTTCACTTCTTGATGATCTGAAAACTACTGAATTAGTCATAGTTAGGGTTCACCAAACCGATGCTCCAGAGATAATTGAAATTGTTGCGACTGGGGTGAAAATTTGCGGTGTAGGAGACTTAAATTCAGAATGCTCTGGGTCTTCGATAACCCTCAGCCATTACCCAATTCCATCCAATTATACATTCTTTGATTACTGGATATTGGACCAGCAGAATTTCGACAACAACTTGTTTAATATCATCGCATCAGATTCTTACATTCTTCAAGACACATCTCCAGTGGCCTCTGTTGAGAATTTGTCTGCAAGTTACTCAAATGGAGTTACTGATTTGGCTTGGGATTATCCAGAGAACACTGCAATGAATCATTCAATCATGATTTACAGCCACTATTCTCCAGCTACCAGAGATACCTGGAATGAGATACCAAAGACGATTGTCAGCAGTAGCATTCCTGCCGGAACCACGAGCTACCAAGTTGACCATTCAGGGACATCGGTTGAAAGAGAGATTTACTACTCAGTTACCCTATTATATCCAACATCTGAAGATACTAGATTCCTTGGTTCAAACACATTGACATCTCCAGTTTGGGAGGACAACACGGCCCCTCTTTTCATTGGTGACCTCACTGCTACTTTCGACCCAATTTCAGATACTACCACTATCGATTGGGGAGCCGGAGTGGATGATGATGACTTGGTCATAAACATCTATCGAAGTGACAAGGAATTGGACATGGTCGATTCGAGTAGATTCATTGACTCTGTAGATGCAAGCCTATCTTCTACTGTTGTTCAAGTTCCATTTGGTGAACACAGACAGTCATGGTATGCAATAACACTACAAGATTCAGCAGGAAATGAAATCAAAGAATTGACGGAAGCATCACCGGTTTCAGAACCGGTGATTGAATCAACTATCGATATTACAACCGTTACTAATTTGGGTGTTGAAAGATATGGTGACGGAACCATTGTGATTACTTGGGATGATGAAACAGGGAATCCAGAAGCAGTAGCGAGGGTATGGCGTTCATTCACTGGACCAATAACTTCCCTTCAAAACGTAGAGGAATTAGCCTCGGTTAACCTTTCAAATGAGCAGGCATCTCACAATCCGCTAAACCCACAGGATGAGGCTTGGTATGCAGTAACAATCGATGCTTCCTGGGGTTCGGGACAGGAAGTTTGGCATGACGAGACACTTGTACTGGACCTAAATTCTCTATCAAATCCTATACGGGAGACCGATGAAGTTGTTGAAGAGGTTGAAATTACCTTCAGTGCTCAAATAATTACAACTTCGGGAATTAGAGACAATATCACAGATGGCGCAATGATTTCTCTGGGAAAAATGGACCAAAATGACATACTTGTGATTACAACTTCTTACCCTGTAGAAAATATCTCGTGCTATGGTATTGCAGGTGACAACACCTCAATTCACGCAGAAATGGATTGGGCATTAACCTTCAATGCAAACCAATCGGGTGAAGAGTGCGGAGGCCTAATTTCAGATGGTGATCAAGAGATCACTTTCGTCCTGTCATGGAATTATGTTGAAACGGTGTACGAATCGAATAATTCTCAAAATACGGTTGATGATGAAGATGACGACGACGACCGCCGAGAAAGTAAAGGTGAAGAGTCTTCAGATGTAGCAGCGATAACCATTCTGAGCATTCTCATACTATCTTTGCTGATTTATCTTGCAGTTATGATGAAGAAACAGGATTACTCTGAGGAAGAGTAATCACTCTTCTTCACTAGACAATGGGCCCTCTGTTGACATCCAAACATAGAATCCATTTGTGGTCACAAGCAGACCAATGAGCGATAAAATTAGGCCCGCTGGTTCAGGGAAGAAATCAATTCTTCCCACGGCATATGCTATGCCAAGAGTTACGATACCCACTCCCATAACTGTTAGAGATGTTTGACCAGGGTCCCTCCATAAGTCAATGGTAGGAACAACTCCCTCCTTCTCAAAGGTAAGTCTAAACCAAGCCAAATAGATGAAACTGAGCCCAATTAATCCGATTGAACCTGAAGTAAATGTAGCATCGTTCCACGGGCCTTTAGGAGAAAGGTCAGTGAACGTAATCGCCACTAGTACTGCGCCTATGGCGGCAAAGCCTCTCCACTCCGGCTTTTCCCCCATGAGCACTCCTACAGGCCGCGACGCTTGAAAGGAATGGAGATGTTAGGCGCATTATGGCGGAAGTTGAGGATGCTGTGATTGTAGCGGGTGGCATTGGCTCTAGAATGCTGCCAGCAAGCTCTGCTATTGCAAAAGAAATGCTACCTTTGGTTGACATTCCTGCAATGACCCACCTTGCAAGAGAAGCAGTTCATGCTGGTGCAAAAAGAATCCATATAATTACATCTCCAAGTAAGGATTTTTCTAGCTTACTCTCAGACAATTCCTGGCTGTCTTCAAAGAGATTAGATATTGACGAAGAGTTACTCTCTCCTTTCAATGACGTAGAGGTAAAGGTGCACGTTCAACATGTGCCCAAGGGGTTTGGGGATGCTCTAAGTTGTGCACTAGACTCGATCACAGGACCTTTCATGGTCCTGCTTGGTGATAATATCTTACTGGATTCATATTCAGGTGTGTCTAATCACTCACCCTCAAATGCATCAAAAATTCTTGTCGAAAAGTTCAACCAAACCTCGCTACCATGTGTTGGTTTAGCAGCCGTTGATGACCCTGAAAATTACGGGGTAGTTTCCATGGAGGGGGATTTAGTCAAAGCCATAGTTGAGAAGCCAAGTAGAGAAACCGCTCCATCGAATTTGGTACTTTGTGGAAGGTATGTGTTTAGTGAAGATACTGCCGAATTACTAAACGAGTATAGTTACGAAAAATATGGAGAACTTCAATCAATAGAAGTTCAGAAACATTGGATGGAGAATAGTGGCTTGGTAGGAGTGCATCTTGAGGGATTCCAATGGTATGACTCTGGGTCGCCATTATCTTGGCTAAAAGGGCAAATCGATTATGCTCTGAGAAGGCAAGACCTTTCACAAGACGTTAGAGATTGGCTGAAAGACAGGCTTCAGCGCTGACCTGGTTTCCAAAATGACAAGGACACTGGGACCTCATTATTTGCAGCCCTTATCGCAAGATGGTCTGCCCTTTCATTCCACCTATGTCCGCTGTGAGCCTTTACGTGGTCCCATGATAAATCTCGCAATTGTGAGACTTCATTCCAAAGGGCTTGAACATGTGCGACCAATTCGCGATTCGCCTTTGCTTTCCAATTACCAGTTGCTTGATTTCCAGCGTATTGAGAATCGGTCTTGATTATAATTTCAGAGTCACCACCTTCGCTTAACACCCAACGTAAAGCCTCTGCGAAAGCGGTTAATTCAGCTGTATTATTTGAGCCAACTTCGGCACCTATGAATCTGGATTCATCGGGATCTGTGATTACTCTCCCGTTGAATTCGTGGAAGATTTCTCCATTACCTCTGCCGAGGTCGTTGGAGCCTGTGATCACAACAACTCCCCATCCTGCTGGGGTTTCTTCATCCACATTTTGGTTCCCGAGGCAGGAACCATCAACGTAAATGTGGAACATTAGATATTCACTCGCCGATTTCAGCCTTGTAATCTGCAGGTGACATCAAAGAGGTTACCGCTGATGCATCGTCGAGTTTCATTCTGATAATCCAACCCGAGCCATATGGTTCCTGATTCATCAGTTCTGGAGTGTCTTCTAATTCGTCATTTACAGCGGTGATTTCACCAGCCAGAGGAGCGAAAATTGGTGAAGCAGATTTTACAGATTCAACTACAGCGAACTCTCCCATGTCTTCACAAGTCATTCCAACTTCTGGTAATTCGATGTAAACAATGTCTGTTAGAGCATCCTGTGCGTGGTCAGTAATTCCGATTACAACCTCATCGCCTTCAACTCTAATCCATTCGTGTTCTTTGGTGTAGTAGAGTCCCTCTGGTACTTCACTCATGATTCTCGCCACCCCTTCGCAGATAGTCAAAGGAATCAAACCTTTCTAATGGAAGAACTACTAGTAAAGAAGACATTTATTCCTCTTCTAGTTCTTTAGATAGCATTGAGTGCTCCAATTTTGCCCATGCATTCCCTACATCTGCATCCTGCATTTGCTGGTTGATGTCTGATTCAACTCTTGCTGCCATATTCGCATCATTCTCGTTAGGGAAAAATTCTGCTAGTGGGCCTTCACCACGGCCGGTTGGACCAGACAATCCAACGAAAATCAAACCGAATAATGGGATGATAAATCCAATACTAGGCTCTTCGATTGATATGACCCCTGAGATGAGGGCAAATCCTCCAGCAAGTATCAATCCCAAACCGGTGCCAAAGAGAAGCCTTTGAGCACTTTTGGCTGGTATTATGCTAAATCCCCCTTGGAATGAAATCAACTTGAATCAGTAAGTCTCTCTCATGAGCTTGTGAATTTTGTATGGAAGTAGGGCTCGATTAACCGGGGTAACTTCTAGAATCCTAGCATCGTCTCTTCTTCTGATATCCTGGAGAAGGGGGTGCCTACTCTTTTTGTGGAGTGCGAGTAATGTTGGTTTGTCAACTTCCAATGCTGATCTAACCACGTTGACGAAACCTTCAGATTCAACTGCGAATTTTCCAATTTCATCGATTACAATCACTTCTGAGTAATCTCTTGCGTGTTCGATGGCCGGAATTGCAACACCTTCCAAAGCCTCAGTATCGATTCCATACCCCAGTACTCGCAATCTAGTATCGATTGATTTGTGAGCCATTACAGCCTCTTCTCCTGTGTGAATGTCGATTACCTTGTAACCAACTCTTTCCGAGGCCTCCATTATTGGTTCAGTTCGCATTCCACCGATGATATCGGTATTTGCACCATCCCCTCCTCTAGCGTTGATTTCTCTACGCCGTTCTTCCTCGAGCATCTCGAGTACTTTTGCCAGAACTGCGGATTTTCCGGACCTTGGCAAGCCAGTGATTCCTATCTTTGGATGTATTCCCATTTTACGTCACTCATCACAGGCGCATTGCGCTGGTTGCTTCTAAGTAGGTATCAATAATAAAATGTGGGGGTAAAATCCTATTTTTTCTTGATTCCGGTAAGTTCACACCAGCATCCGTAAAATCGTACGGGTAAATCTTCTGAGTTCTGAATCAAAGAATCTTTTCGTCCCCTGGTATTTGCAGAGAGATAATTGAGCGACCAATGGCGCCCATTTTCCATGATTCCGAAACCCAATCTAGAATTTCTGAGAGATTTTTTTTCTTGAGCCCGGCAGCATCAGAGATCTTCTGCAAGGCTGATAACTCAGCAACATCATAGTCTCCATCAACAGATGCTAGTAAAGCAGCATCTCGCAAGGCGAGCCTAATCGCTGCGGTTTCCATACCCTCCAATAGCGAATCTAATTCCGGCGGCTGTGTAAGCAACTGACGAACTTCTTCACGACTTTCGGGATGGAGCATCATCGCTCCCATAGCAGATTCAATCGCAGAGATTTCTTCACGAACCAAAGCACCATCAGAGGCTGCTACCATTACCAATGTACAAGCAATCTTCCTACGCTGCTCCTCTGAAAGGGATAGCGTCGCATCAGGTAACAGATGAATCACCTGGACAAATCATTCAACAGGTCATAACCTTCCTGCATCCAGGCATACCCTTCCACAGTCCACTTCAGGAGCCTCTTTACAGCATCTGGTGCGAGATCTAAGTGGTCAGCAATATCTTCGAGTGCTTCTCTCTCATCTTCGTCTACTGTTCCATCGGATGCAGCCATCAAGACAGCGTCTCTAAGTGCAAGCCTTCCAGCTTCCTCGCCCAAATTTTCTAGACATTCTTCCAGCGGAGGTGGATTCTTTAGATCTGCACGAATCATCTGCCTTTGTTTTGGTGACAATAGTGCTGTACCAAGTCTTTGTTCAAACATGGACATTTCTTCAACGGTTAACTCATTGTCAACTCTAGTCATGTATGCTAGTAGTCTAGCATATGCGAATCTCTCGGATTGGGGTAACTTGTGCACCGTGTCGGGCAGCATGTACACTCCGTGTTCGCCGTAGGACTTGAATCCCACGCCGCTAACGAGCAATTCAAGTGATAAAATTGAGGCGAAGAGTCATGGCCGAAGTAGAGGTTTACACCAACAAAGGCTGTCCTGCTTGCGTGAATGTCAAGCAGTATCTTGACAGGAAAGGGGTAAATTACACCGAAAAGCAACTAGGCAAATCGAAAAAAGTTGACATCGAATTTTCCCTGAGAACGAGAGGCGCAAAGCAAATCCCTCAAGTTTTCATCGATGGGGAATGGATTGGCGGTTTTGATGACATAGTCCGCTATGACCGAGCAGGCGAATTAGATTGGCGACTCGGTTTGGAAGAGAAACCCAACCTAGGTATTTTGAAAAAATTCACTCGTTATCTGAAGGGAGAGAAGTACTGACTTCTTTGAATGCAATTTCTCTTTGACCAAGGTAATTTAGGAATCCCCAAAGACTCGAGTTGACGAGGAAGACGACTCGCTCATTCAGTCCCCAAGAAACAGTGCCGATGTAATAACATGCGGTAGAACCAACTCCTCCAATGATGTACAGAGCCATTGTTGTCGGAATCGTCCACTTAATGTCACGATTGGAATCGAAAGTCCAAATTCTATGCGTCCAATGAGCCTGTAGGGAACCTAGAAACCAAGCTATAGCCCAAGCAACAGTAGGCCAGTAATTTTCGTCTGGTAGTAAGAAAACGGAAACTTCCCATAGTGAATAGAATGCAACGAAATTGACCATCGCGGTCATCACATATCTTGGAAAGGAACCGTGTTCAATAGCCATCAATCATCCTCCGTATCTACGTCTGAAGGTTTTCCTGTAGGGATATTTCTCAGTGCTGCATTATCGCTTTGCATCGCATCTAGTAGATCGTAGTCTACTTTCAGATTTCTTGCGAGTTCTCTTAGCGCTAAAGTATCCTTAGGCAAACATTTGCCACCGAAACCACGATTCAGCCCCATCAACGGCTCAAGATGAGAGTCGCCAATTGTCTGATCTTGTGGCGTAGTGATAATTTCTCGAATAATTGACCACTCAATCCCCATCGCAGTGCAGATATCGTGCATCTGATTGGCGAATATTACTTTCAATGCATAGAAATTATTCTTCGTGTATTTCACCATCTCAGCTTCTGTAGGACTGACGTGAAAGGTATTGTTCCCAATGAGAACTCCAGCATCGATGTGATGCTTGAAAACAAGTTCAGCGACATCTTCGTGTTTGGTACCCACTACCAAGATTTTCTGATTTGCAAAATCCTCTAAACGCTGCCTCTCAACTAGGAATTCCGGTGAATAGGCTAACTTCAGATTAGGGAATTTTTGCTGTAGTCCTTCAGTAGTTCCTGGCACAATTGTACTTTTTATGACTGCAATGAAACCATTAGGCAATTCTTCTAGAGTACTCTCAACTATACTGATATCGCAGGAACCATCTTCCAAAGGAGGTGTTGGAACTGCGATATATGCCATGTCACAATTCTCAGTAACGTCAGAAATCGTGGTACCTCTAGCTGGGTCGTGGATAAATAGGTCATGAGTGTCACTAAAGCAGTGCTCAATCGTACTGCCAACAATACCTGCTCCAATTATTCCTATGCGCAAATCAATCACTCCCTAATTTTGAACATTCCTAATTCTACCATCTTTGCCGCCCTGCTCAAGCTTACAGGTGTACCACAGTCAATCCACGTATTTTCTCCTACTGAAATTATTTTCACATTTCTTTCAGATAGGTATTGCTTTGTCACATCAGAAATCGAGAAACTGTCCCTATTTTGAACCAAATCAAGACGCGACCAAAATGTTTCATCAAAAATGTAAATGCCACCTATAGCTAAATTTCCAATATCTTTGGACGGCTTTTCAACCACATCAACGATTTCCCCATTATCGATAACTGCGATTCCAAAATCACTTGGGTTTTCAACTTCTCTAGTAAGTAAAATAGCACCAGTTGAGAACTCCTTTAGGTCCTGAGTTAGGTCGATATTTGTTATATTGTCCGAGAACCAAATCAAAAGAGGAGTGCCTTCGTTTCCATTTCTAGCAAGTTGTAGTGCGTTTGCAACACCCTTAGGCTCTGCCTCCAAGACATAGTTCACGTCATCACCGACATGCTCTCTGATTTTGTCAATGAATTTGTTGCCAATGATTGTGATATCTGTGATTCCCGCACTTCTGATTGTAGATAACACGTAATCGATGATAGGCCTGCCCGAAAGAGGGAGCAGTGTTTTGTGTGTGAATTTGGTCATTGGGTAGAGTCTACTACCGTGACCTCCTGCCACAACGATGGCTTTCATCCTCCCTGCCTAGTGGTGCTGGCTTATTGTATCAATGGGTATTGTCATCAGGATTTGCAACTTTAGCGAACGCCCCGCTTTCTGCGTTCTTCTCGAAATAATCCGTCTTCACCAAATCTCCTAATTTCTCAACGCCGTATTCTATGAGATCAGGGTCATTTGCCTCTGCCATTTCCCACCTTTTCTGCGCCATTGTAGCATATTGAGTATTGGCATCAGCAACCATCTTTTCGGCACTGGTCAAATCACCTTCCATCCCTGAATATTTCTCGCCTTGAACTATTGCATCCCTTCTTTGGGGCTCTTGCCCTAATTTGAAATCGGTTTTGCCCCAGTCTGGACCAGAAGGGTCACTTCCTCTCGTTCTAGTCGGGTTGATTTCTTCCATATCTGAGGCTATCCATTCAGACAAATGCTCCACATATGCTTGATACCTTTCCTCTTTATCGTCGATATCAAGAAGATGAGTCATGTCATATTTTTGTGCAAACGACTCTTCATTTTGGTACAATAAAATTCCAGAAAGAATAGACAACATCCCTAGAATCATCGAATATGTGTGATTCCCTACCGCTAGAGGGTCATCTTCTGCAAGTCCAAGAATAATGCCTAGTGCAACAAATATGATTCCCAGACCAATGAATGGAGAGTAAATTTTAGCGCGCAATTTTAAGCGCATTAACTCCCTCATCGAACCATGCATGACAACACCTAACTCATCAGAGATATCAAGTCCTCCGTCATCGAAGGTGTTGAACTATTCTCCTGCGTGAGTACCGAATCACGCATACTGATGTGTTGTCGTGGCTCTAGGGCTAACTGCTTCAGAACCATAGAGAGCACTTCTTGCACTCTCGCTGTTTGTTCTCCTTGTGAGATGATCATTCTTTCAAGAGATTCAAGTGTACCTAGAGACCGGTCGGTTGAGACCTCCAAAGCAGTCTTCTGGGCTTCCATAGCTTCTTCCTGCCTTGCTAGAAGTTCTCTTGCAGCGGGACTACCTATTGCATCTCTTCGATGCAATTCATCTAATGCATCTCTTAGGTCACTCGTCGTTAAATCGAGCGCTCTCTTCATGTCTGTCAATTGACCAATTGCGATGTTTAACTCACTCTGTAGCGCTGTAGCCTTATGCTTCAGATGACTTCTAACATTGGCTTGAACCATGGCTTCTGTGAAGAATGCGGTGGATATCCCTGCTGCTGCTGCTACTGGTGGAGGTACACCAATGACAACAAGCATCCACCAAGCACACACTCCGAAAAATGCAGATTGTATTATGCCCATCACTGTATATTTTACACCGGGATATATATTGAAGCAAAGATGGGAGTCCTAGGGGTCCCACGAATTATTCGTCTGGAACAAAACAGTCGTCATCCACTTCATGAATTTGCCCAGTTATGAGCAAGTGGTCTAGTGCCTCATTGCATTCATCTGGTGAAATTCCGTTATTCGCTAGAGGTGAAAATAGCTCATCAATCTCGATGTAATTCGCACCTCTTCCTACTTTTTCTTGGGCTAAGATTAGCATCATTTGTGCAGTAACCGCCAACAGGGGGTCATCACAACCATCATCTGGCAAAAGTCCGATGAATGTCCCAGCTGGATGTGGGTCCTCGTCTACAATTTCTTCAATCCTGTCAGTCAAATGTTTCAATGGCAAAGGGATATCGAAGCAATCGAAAAGATTGGTTTGACCCTTTGGAATTTCTCTGATGTCTTCTTGGCCCAGCCTTTTTGCTAGTAATTCTAATCTGTGAATTCTTTGCTCTAGTTGCAATCTTTCTCTCTGTATGTCGAGTTCGAGGGTTGCTAAATCCTCATTCGCTTTTCTGACCAACCAGTCTTCTATGTCGAAATTTGGGTCAATGCCAAGCATGGCATCCGAAAGCCGTTTTACCACAGGTGGCATTTGGTCGATGCGAATCCTCTTTTCGGATTTATCGCGACCATCCTCAGCCATGCTATACCTCTGTGTAGTGGCACTCCATAAAGGTACACTCCGGGCATAGAGGTACTATTCTAATGCAACATTGCAACACTGCGCGCTTGTTGACGCGCGACAACCATTCCAGTGGACATCACCCCCAAGTAACTCTCCAAAACCATGGGGGCGCGTTCATGTAGGTGCGCCTTTTGCCGAGGGTATGAGCGACCACCGCATCGCAATCTTGCCCGGGGATGGAACTGGCAGAGAAGTAGCAATTGAAGCGATGCGGATACTGGACACTGTTCAGGCACACACCAACCATGGCTTCGAACAAGTGACAATTCCATGTGGTGGTCAGCATTACAAAGAAACCGGTGAGGAATGGGCCGAAGGCTCCTTTGAATTCTGCAGAGATGAAGCAGACGCAATATTCCTTGGCGCAATTGGATATCCTGGCGCTAGACTCCCAAACGGTGATCTCGCTGGCGGCTCGGTTATTTTGGGAATGAGAGCAGGGCTAGATTTGTATGCAAACGTTAGACCAATCAAACTCTACGAAGGCGTACCTCACAAAGTACACGGCAAGTTCACACAGATTTGGGAGCCTGGCATGGTCGACATGACAGTTCTTAGAGAAAATACTGAAGGACTCTATCATGCACTTCTAAGGAGAAGCGCAGACAGAGCACTTGGAAGAGAGGAATACATTCCTCCTGAGATGACATTCCCTGGTCTTGAAGGCGAGGTTGCATATGACCCAAGGCCAATCTCCTCCAAAGGCACAGAACGCTTGGTA
>JAYYDR010000055.1:0-60458 GCA_036160735.1 Thermoplasmatota archaeon | reverse complement strand
AAGGCGACCTCTGCGATCAATTGCCGTTCTATGGCGGAAGACATCGCAAACAGTCTGGCAGTAAGGGAACAGAGCCTAGCAGACCTACTGGTCGAAATGGCTGCAGAATCGATACCTGTGGCAGGAGAAGATGCAGACTTGCCAAACGTTGGAGATGCACAAAAATCTGTCAATACCTTGCGAAGAAAACTTGACAAGTTTGGCGACTTCAACATGCTGGCGATCGAGCAATACGATGCTTGTAAGGCACGACTAGATGAAATGAAAGACGATTTCAAGACTTTACAACAGAGAAGAAAGCAACTTATCGATATTACAGATAAGTTGGAAAGCCAAAGAAAAACTCGTCTCCTGTCCACTCTCAAAGAAGTTAACGAGAATTTCAAAATCGTATACAACCGCCTTTCAAATGGCGGTCGTGGTGAACTATTCCTAGAGAATCCAGACGAGCCGTTCAAGGGTGGATTAGACATGTGGGCCCAGCCGAGAGGTAAGTCGAACAAATCTAGACTTCAAGGACTATCGGGTGGAGAGAAATCAATGGCTTCACTTTCCCTTATTTTCGCAATACAGGATCACGATCCAAGTCCATTCTACTACTTTGATGAAGTCGACCAAAACCTCGACGTTCCAAACTCGAAACTGATCGCTACAGAATGTAGGAACAGAAGTGAAGCGGCACAGTTCATTATGGTAACACTGCGCAAGGTTTCTCTAGAACTTGCAGACCACCATATTGGAATAACACATGGTGGCGATGGATGTTCCAGAAGAATTGTTGACTTCGATAGAGAAAGAGCGATCGAATTAGGAGCAGAAGCTGAAAAGGAAGCGAGCAACGCTGCTGAAAAGAACCATTCGCGAATTGAAGAAGCTAGGATTATCGCTGAAGAAATGCCCGAGGTTCCCGATGCTCTACCGGCTCCCAAGAGCCTTGGTGGTTTGCTGAAGCACATGGAGTCAGAAGAGTCTGATACGGACCCAACAGGCTTCCTAGCCCTGTCTGAAAGGGCAGAAGACATGTCGGAAGAAATTGAGGAGAGGCAGAAAATAGTCTCTGAGTTACTCGCTCATGATGAAGAAGAAACCGAAATTGAAACCGAATCAGAAAAGGAGGTTTGATTTTGCAACAATCAGCCCTTGACGACTGGTTTTTGCGTCAAGATATTCTTGACCAACTGATGAGTCAAGACGAGGATGTTCGTGAAGCAGAACGCTATGCTGACAGGATTATGCGAATCGCTCAGGAAGACAGCGCAGAACATCAAGTTTTGAGCGATCCTTTCGATAGGTCCGTTGCACTTGTTCTTTCCCTAGTAAAGGAAGAAGGAATGGACCCCTGGAATATCGATCTCTCAGCATTCCTGAAATTATTCACCCAACGGGTCAGGAAAGAAGCGTCTGTACTCGATTTACCAGCATGCGGACGATTAATCAGAATGTCTTGGGAAGTATTGACTGAACAGGCTTCAACTCTATTTGACAGAGTAATCGCACTAGATGTAGACGATGAAGAAGATTTCATCGATTTCGGATGGGAATCCGAGTATGATGATGAGGAGTTCATTTTCACAACTACTGTACTGGAAGGTATCGCAGACAATCACCTACCTGGTTTCTTCGGTGAGAGGATGCGTCGTGATGAGGGTCGCCCATCTACTCTTGGAGAGTTACTTTCAGCATTGAAAGACGCATGTGATGAGGCTGAAATCCTCAAAGCAAAGGAAGAGAATCGCAAGGCGCACGCTAAAGAATTGAAGAACATGCTCGATAATGTCGGTTCTAGGATGCACAACGAAGACATGGAAGGTGATATCAGAAGATGTTGGACTGCTATGCGTGCGGTTACTTCTGCTAGAGGGGAATCAATTGTTCCAGTCTCTGAGGTTACAACAGAATTGGAAAAGATATTGCTACAAACATTCGGAGAAATTTCAGAAGGTTATGCTGTTGAATCGAAGATCACATCATTTGTTTCAGGCCTATTTTTGACCCATCGTGGTTATGCCTGGATTAGCCAAGAAGGTCCCAATGACCCGATTATGTTAGAAGATAGATGGCCTAATGCTGCCACATTTGAAGAAGCTACAGAATTGGGCGAGAAGTTAATCGCCGATGATTATGAGTCTATGAAAGAGGCTGAAACCGAGTCTATGCGCCATGCAGCAAGATTGGCAGAGAGAGCTCAAGCAGCACTCGAAGCTGAAAAAGAAAGACTCAAAGAAGAGGAAATGGCAAAGATTGCTGCAGAGTCAGATTCAGAGAATCCAGGAGACTGGTTAGTCGAGTGAGGAGTTGTTTACATGTCTGAAATCCCTTTGGAAACATTACTAGAAGCAACTTTGTTTAGCGCAGGACGTTCGCTGAGTGTTCAAGAGTTATCTGAAAATTTAGGTTACGAAGATGATGAGATTCTTGAGTCAATGAATAATTTGCAATCAACTATCAAGAGACGCAGAGGTGGAGGCTTACAAATCGTTGAGATTGGCGGTAAATGGGCAATGGAAGTGAAGCCTGGAATAGCAGACCATCTTCCAAAGGAGACAAAGTCAGAATTGCCTCCTAAACTGCTGAAGGCTGCTGCTCTAATCGCTTATCATCAGCCGATGCCTCAATCACGATTAGTGGAATTACTTGGCCAAAGAGCCTACGACCACATTAGAGAATTGGCTCAAGCAGGTCTAATTGGAAGAAGAAGAGACGGAAATACTCGAAGATTGACAACTACACGTCGGTTCTCTGAGATGTTCGGTTGCCCTCACACGGATAGAAAGAAGGTTCGAGCATGGTTTAGAGAGATGGTTACTTCATCAGGTATGCTTGATGGAATGGAAGGCAAATTGGCACTCAGAGATGAAACTGATACAGAGGGTGGAGTCCAAACAACTCTGGACATCGCAGAAGATGAGTGATTATCCGTTTCTGATGCTCTCAAGAGTCTCTTTGACCAATTGTTGGGTGACTGGCCCGGATTGCGAGTTTACAATTCTTGCAACTTGCTCTACTTCTTCCCCTACAGCGCCCGCACTTACGGCCATGTTACGTGCATGCAACTTCATGTGGCCTGCTTGTATTCCGCTTGTTGCTAATGCACGCATTGCTCCTAGATTCTGAGCAATGCCTGCAGCAGCCATAATTCCTGCAAGTTCTTGTGCGGATTCGACTCCAAGAATCGAGAGGTTAGCACGAGCAGCAGGATGAACCTTGGATGCACCACCAACAATCCCTACTGCCATCGGCGTCTCAATGCTTCCAACTAGATTTCCTTCTTCATTCCTTTCCCACCTTGTCATCGATGTGTAGGATCCTGTTTCTACAGATGCCCAGGCGTGACACCCAGCCTCAATCGCTCTCCAATCTTGACCACAAGCAAGTGCGATTGCGCTAATTGCATTCATTATGCCTTTGTTGTGAGTTGTAGCCCTGTACGGGTCTGCCATTGCAAAATGGTGCGCTTCCAATATTCCTTTGATTATCTTACTGCCATTTTCTCTGGTGCCATCATCGGATAATTCCTCGGGAGTAAACTCTGCTCTTACTTTGGCTAGGCGATGGGTTGCAAGGTTCGAAAGGATGCGTAGGTGAACTCTGCCTGCAGTTATTTCTTCGATTTTGCCACTAACTAATTCCGCCATTGTGTTGACTGCATTCGCACCCATGGCGTCTCTCGTATCGACTAGCAGGTGAACAACTAGCATTGGTCCGGACATTGTATCAATTTCTCTGACTTCAATATCTTTGCAACCTCCTCCTAGTCTAATCATCGTCGAAGGCAGGGAGTTACACATCGCCATTAACTCATACTTTGCGGTAAGAATTGCCTCTTTTGCTGTACTTAGGTCCTCAATTTCTAAAATTTGAATTTGAGCAATCATGACAGGATTGTCATTGTTAGTCTTGAATCCGCCCATTTTGAGGCAGCGTTTTGCCATATTACTAGCAGCTGCCACAATACTGGATTCTTCAACGCAAAATGGGATTAAGTATGCCTTCCCATCGATAACGAAGTTCGTAGCGACACCCACTGGCAATGACATTGTGCCGATCACATTTTCTATCATTCTATCTGCAGCAACCTCTCCCAACTCTCCATGTCTAGCTAGGGCTTCAACTTCCTCGGCAGATAGAGATGATAATTGAGCAACCTTTTCTCTTCGCTCTGATACAGACAATTTGTAGAATCCAGAAAGCCTGCTGTCTTCGACTGGCATGGTGGTTGCCTCTGGTCAAAGCCAAAGGTCTGCACTTGATGAAGAAACCGGCGATTAACGCTTTTTTTAACGCGTTAACATACCGTTAACAATACGTTAATCAACCTAAAAACATCAATTCCGTAGTTGATTTAACGTGTATTAACAGTCTTCAAAAGGGTAGCATGAGAGTGAAACATCATATACTCAGTAATTTCCAGTGCTATCATGAGCGAAGATTCACCACCATTGGGCATACCAGGTCTTAGGAATAATCCGTTCCAAGCTAGGCCATTGGAGAGAGGAAAATCAGAACTTCTTGTCGGTAGAGATGAATTAACTGCAAGATGGACTAGATTCATTAAAGCTAGAAATGCTAGGATGATTTTGCTTATTGGCGAAAGTGGAACAGGTCGGTCATCCTTGATGCGATGTTTGTCTGAGGAGACTCAAAAGAGTGTACATCTAGACATGTTTCCTGATTCCGAGCACGCCAAAAAAATACTGCACGAAATTTTCGTTTCGTTTGTAGGTTTTGAGGTTCCATCCAGCACTCCTGAGATGGTGTCTAGATTGGTACAAGAAACCGAGAAATCAACAGGAGATCTTCCCCTTATTGCACTTGATTATGCGAATGTAGACGGAAAGAAACTCTCAGAGGTCCTTTCCACCCTAGTCGCTCCATTTGAGCGTATGAATGCACTTGTAGTGGTCGTGCTTTCTACAGAACAAAGGGCTCAGTGGCCTACAAATCTAGTAAACAGGTTTGACCATGTAGACATTATTGGTTCGCTAGATAGGGATGAGGTGCGCAAATTGTGTGAATCTAGAATGGCTACAACAGCCAACATCTCATGGTCAATGCCAGAGAATTCATTAGATTACGTGATGGAGAATACCTCTGGCAATCCATCCAGAGTTATGAGATTGATGCGGGACCTCGTCGATGAAGAGAGAGCAAACCCTAGAGATGTCAAATTTGACCCAGTCATTGAAAACCCTACCCCTAGTGTCTCGGTAGAGGAAAGTAGCATCGTTGGTATTGATGAAATTCTTAACGAAGAGTTAGTGGAGACAGAGATGCCGATTTTTGATTTGAACCTAGACCAGTTAGAGGAAGAGCCTGAAACGATTTACATGGAGGATTCTGGGGTCAACTCAATGCCAGTAAGCGGTCCGTTTAGTGGCCTTGCTGCTAGAAATCGAGACAACAAGCATCTTGCACCAAGATTTGACAAAACAAAGGCCAAGCCAGCACAAAGAGAGCCCGAAGGCGGAGATGCAAATGAACTATGGCTTGCAAACGAGCCAAATGCAGTACTTGCACCACAAAGTGTGCCTGTTGTTGATGAACCACTTATCGATGACCAAGTAGATGACTACTCTGAATTAAACGAGGAATTTGAACAGGAGGTTTTGAGAAGCGGGAATGTTGAAGGTTTGTTGGGGCAGTTATTCGAGGCATTGAAAGTCCCAGATGGTCATAGTTTGGCGGAGTTACTCGCAGGTATGAGGAGGCCAGTTATAGGCCAAAGAGAAAGTAACGCCCTTGATGTACACACATTGAGGAACTTGTCAAAGAATGAAGCAGTCCTAGTCGAAGTATCATCGAATAGGGAATTATCACCCTCTGATTCAAGATTACAGGACCAACTAAAGATAGGTAGGCCAAGGATGTCGCAGATGTGTAATCGCCTCTATAGAGCAGGTATTTTGTCAGTCCAACAAAGAGGACGTTCTAGGATGTTCAAATTAACAAATGATGCCAGAGCCCAAATGGTGGCTTGGGGAATAATGGAGGCGAGCGTATGAGTTGGTCAGTTTCAAGGTCTTATCAATCACCAGATATTATCTCTACAACTTGCAGCGTCGGAAATGAAATTCTAATCGCTTTTGGATTAGAAATCATACTGTTGGATGAAGAAACCAATCAGAGATGGAAAAGGTCACTACCATTCCGAGTACACTCTGCCGCACATGCATCTGGAAAAATCGGAGTACTGTGCGGGCACGGTTTCCATCTACTGAGAGTTAGTGATGGGTCGCAAATCGGCGAAGGCAGGTCTACCACAGGCGGTTTCAGTGGCATCTTAGCCAGACCAGGAGGTGGTTGGGTACTATCTTGTCGTAAAGGCCAGTTGCATGTATTCAATGCCGAAGGAAGGGGCATAAAGAGGCTGGACGTAGGTGGAGTTCGCAGACTGATTGGCTGGTTTGACCGTGAACATCTAATGTGGCAAGACGATGATGGTAAACTCAGATGCGCTAGACTAGCAAATGAAAATTCTCAGCGTCTATTAGAGGATAGAGTATGGTCGTGGGTTAGTGCCATGTCTGGTGGTAGAGTATTGCTTCAATCAGCTGACGGTATGCTTTGGGAGGGTTCTCCACATCCATATGGCTGGGACAGCCTATCCACTATCGACACAAGATCACTCGAACCACTATCTGCGCACAGGGCAGGCGACGGTTGGTGGGTCCTATCGATTGAAGGTGGTTTGCACTGCATGACTGAAGATGTATCAATTAAGTCAGCAAATACTGACTTAGGAGACTACTTGGTTGGTTTGGCTGCAGATACTATGGCTACAGTGAAACGCAATGGTCTAGTTAGAATATGGAGATCCGCAGAATTGATGCAGTTGAGAAGAGTTGAGATGCAAAAAATGGTGGCTGAAGCTCAAGTTGCAAGCGATTGGGAGGAGAGAAGGAGGATTTTCAAGAGAGCATGCGATGCTGAGGACGAAGGTAGAATCTCTCTTGCCATCGATTTGTATGAATCTTTAGGCAGAACTTCAGACGTTAACCGTTTACTCGCTAGACAAAGGGGTGAGTAAATGGTCGATGATAGGGTTACAACATCCAAATTGGAACATTATCTCAATCTTACAAAAATGGCGAGAGAAAAAGCAACTAGAATTCACGAAGAAGGTACTCCTGAGTATATGCAATTGGATATCCTCTTGAGAATGGCAGATGATTATGCCAGTGATGCCAAGCATTTCATGGATACTGGCGATTATGTTAGAGCATTCGGAGCGATAAATTACGCCCATGCTTGGATTGATGCTGGAGTGAAGTTACGGCTACTTGACGGTCATGGTGATGATAACCTGTTCACGCTTCCTTAGTTTGAGTGTATGCTAGCAAGTTCTGCTAGCCTAGACAATTGATTTTGAATAACTGTCAATCTTTCATTAGCTTGCCTTCTAAATGGTACCAGTGCCTCGTCTAGTGGCATGGCTAACTCATAGATGTGAGATGGTCTGCCTCTTCCTTTAGTATTCATCGGGACGATATTAACCACGCCAAGTTCGTTTAAGCTACTAATTGCGATTGAAACATCTGGTTGCCTAAGTGAGCATCTTTTCTGTAAATCGATTGATTTTGAGGGTCCATGCTTGTGTAGGCAAATTAGCGATTTAGCAATGTTATGACCTACTCCCAAAGAGATTAGCAAGTCAACCATCTCATGGTTATCTGAGTCGGTTTCAATGTCAAAATCTGCTGATTTTTGTGTGGACACAGTCACTATGTTATTATTTGACTATATGAATTAATCACCGGCATATGTAATCATACCATTCTAAGATGGGTTCTGCCACTAACTTCAACCCAATTTAGGTTCGATTTTGATAATCGACGTTTTAATTCGGTATCAACGGTCAATATCGGCCAATTGTTTCCCATAGCTAGGGCGAACAATTGGTCGTCAGTATGTTTTCCAGAATCGATTGGTGCTACCAACATCTCAGACTTTGCTTCTAGCATTGAAATCATTAATTTTGGATTGTTTAACGATTGCAACTCTGAAATCACGTTGGGTACGACTGCCAAGTCTTTGTAACCGCAACATTCGAGCAAAGCGAGGTCGATGTTTATTCCAGCCTCGATGACTGCGACCCAGCCGCAGGCATCAACAAGGACCTTTTTCATGAAAATCACTCGATTGTTCCGTGCCCGATAAGTCGCCATCTAGAACCTACACGTCGTGATAGTGAGATTCTTTGACCGCTGTCTGCACATATTGGTAAGCGCAGGGATAGAGTTGCTTTGCCTTTCTTGACGTTTGAAACGACTCCTACGCTAGTTGCAGTTGCAACGTTTACCATCAACATCTCATTAGAGCGAAGGGGCATAATCGGTGAAGCATCTTCTCCTTCTCCAGCAACCATATTCTCCATCAGATTGACTGCTATATCCACAGTGTCTCTTACTTCTGGAAGGTCTCCAACCTTTGCAACGACTTGTCCAGATAGATTATCTGCAGTTGTAATTGCAGGATCTAGTGGTGTTGCCATTCCACAAAGTCCACCGGCATGCATGTTGTCAAGATTCAAGCCTCCACCTTGCATGCTGATTACCTTGGAGCGAATTGGCTCGTAGTGCACCTTGTTACCCTTCTCTATCTTTCTTCCAGGTCCTATGAGAATCTCATCATTGATGTTGAATTGTCCTTCAACGATACTGCCTCCGATTACTCCACCTTTCAACTTGGTAGGGCGAGTACCGGGCTTGTTAATGTCAAACGATCGTGCAACGTGCATGATTGCTCGCTTGTCTTGTGAGCGGTCAGGAGTAGGGATTGTCGCCTCAATTGCTTGGATTAGGATGTCCAGGTTCACATCGTGGTGAGCAGATACTGGGATAATCGGTGAATTCTCAGCAATGGTTCCTTTCAGGAATTCCTTGATTTCTTTGTGAGATTCTAGTGCCCTTTCTCGACTAACCAAGTCGATTTTATTTTGAACGATTACTATATTTTCGATTCCCGCAATTTCCAGGGCCATCAGATGTTCTCTTGTTTGTGGTTGCGGGCAGGTCTCATTTGCTGCAACCATCAACATTGCACCATCCATGATGCTGGCCCCGGTGATCATAATCGCCATTAGAGTCTCGTGCCCGGGTGCGTCTACGAATGACACAACTCTCTGCAACTCGGTTGCATCGTCATTTCCGCCACCAGGTCTCTTTCCTGTTGCGTAATACTCGCCATCACCGGTTTTGTAGAAAGCAGTGTCTGCATATCCTAGTTTGATAGAAATACCACGTTTTCTTTCTTCTGAATGAGTATCGGTCCAAACTCCAGATAGTGCCTGGGTTAGAGTGGTTTTCCCGTGGTCTACGTGGCCGACCAAACCAATGTTGACTTCGGGTTGTGCAGGAAGCTTGCGTGCCATGCTTCCCTTTCCCCCAATACCTCAAGATCAGCCTCGCGGCTTCACTCACTGCTCTCCTCATCAGCGCCGAGGATGTCAGCGAGGCTCTTGTTTGCAGCCTCGATTACTTTGAGATTGATTTGTCGGGTATCTTGGGTGATTGTGTTACCACGGAAGTTGCGCCTCTTACGCATTCCGTCAGGCTTGTAGCGGAATCTCTTCTTTTCTCCACCTTTTGCCTTGTGGACTAGTTTGTGTCCCTTGAAACCGGTTGAAGCGGTTACAAGAACTGATTGGCGAGTTCCACCATCCAGATCGGACCTCATTGGTGTTCCAGTTTTATCGGAACCGCCAGTGATTTCTAATTTGTATCCTGCAAGAGTTTTGTCACCTTCTCCAACGAAGATACCATCGACTACGTCGCCGATTTTCTTACCTAGGAATTGGGATTGGTTGTTCCCACTAACTGTTAGGTTGTAGGAGCGTCCTCCATTGTTTGGATTTGTGTCATTGACCACTGCGACGAAAGTACCATCTGCCATGTTATCAACTCTTGAGCAGCCTGCCGACATAGGACGGGTATTTAGGCCCTTTGTGCGATATAAAGCGGATTATTAGCGGCGTAGTCGACTTGGAATCAGTGTTTCAAGACGTCTTTCCACGTCACTAGGAAGCATATGAGGCATCGAAATGTGTTGTGTCCTGCCTCTACCTACCTCTGATTTAGCGGTCTTTGTCACGATGATATCTTCTTGTGCCAGTCGCTTCAAATGCTTCCAAAGCGTAGTGTGCCCTTTAGGTGACTGGTCATATTCCTCGCAGACCACGTGATACAGTTTTTCTGCCTCGCCACTTGTCACGCGTTCCTCTTTCTTGAGACGCCTGCACAATCCTAACAAAATCATCATTGCATGAGGTGGCAAATTTTCGATATTCAAAGAATCCACATTTGCCGGCATCGTGACTACTGTTCTCTGAACATCTTTTGCCTCTATAATTGAGCGACCTGCGGCCTCAGCGCGCTTTGCAGCACCCTCCAAGAGTTCTATCGCTTGGCGTGCATCACCGGATGGTGCAGCAGCCTGTGAGATCAAATCGAGAATCTCTGCGGGACAGGTACCTGTGACCAAACCTAGATTCATTCTCTGTTCGATAATACTCTTGAGTCCATTTTCATCATATGGAGGAACTCTGACGTGATTTGACCTTCCGACACGCGATAAAACAGCATTTTCGAGTAAGTCTAGGACTTGCTCCTGACTGATCATTATTGTAGAGAGTGTACCGACACCTTCTCTATCCTCGTCGATTCTCATAAGTTTGTAGATTATGTCATCTCCGGAGCGCCTCAATAGGTGGTCTACCTCATCAAGTACGACGATTAGGTGAGTGTTGCTGCTTTGCAACATCCTTCTCAAACTGGTTAGTAATTCTCCAACTCCAAGACCACGGTCAGGATGCCCAGGGTCGAGGTCTTGGACAATCTTTTGCATAACTCTTGATGGAGTAGCAGCGTTTCTGCAGTTAACGTGAACCTGTTTTATGTTCCTTTTATCGCTCAAGTGTCGAATAATGTCGTGACAAAAACGCTTTGCTAATACGGTTTTACCGGAACCAACCGGGCCAGTAATAACCACTCTACCTGTTCCTTCAGGGTGTGCGATACTGCCTAGTATTGCAGCTAATTCTCCCTGCAGGTCTTCCCTACAAACCAAGGTTTCTGGAACGTAATCAAAGCCAAAAACCTCTGGTTTGCTGAGGATTAATCCCGCACCGATGCGGTCTAGATATGAACTCATGACTACAGATGGTTATCGTCTATGGTTATTGAACTTTCAACTCAAAAGACCCTCTCAAGGTATCTCATCGAACTGATATCCAGTTTCCCACTTCTTTTCTCCAAGTGCGACTTCCAATTCGAACGGAGTAACTAGCGGCTTTGCGTATTTGACAGAGTCATCGATAGCAATTCTTGGGCATGCTGTGTTAACAAATGCGTCCACTGGATAGAAATCAATCAATTCAGGTCCTACATGCTCCAAGGCTAGCAGGTACCCTTTCTTGCCGTGCTTTGCAAGAGTTCGCTTCAGTTTAAGAGCCAGACTTCGCCTCATCTGACCTGGTTTTTCTCCGATTAGAATAGCAAAATTTTGCGCATCCTGGATTGCCATTATCAACCCGAATCGCTGCCTAAGGATTCTTTCAATCCTTTCTACACCCATCTCAGTAGCGTCTCCAGTGTATGGGTCGAGCATAGCGAGTGGTTTTCCAGTGTGTAAGGCAAGTCCAATCGGGTGGAAGTCGCCGCTACCAAGGAAGAGATAATGCCCAATTTCATCATCATCACCAGAGTAATTGCAGCCCAAAACTTGACCGGGGAAGGTTAGCCTAGCGCCACCAACTGGAACTTCAACTTCAAATCCAGCGTCTTCGAAACGTTTCTTATAATCGAAAACCAAATGCAGATGCTGAATGGATGCAACGAGTCCCAATTTAGCACCTTTTAGAGGAGCAATCCTGCCAACTGCATCCAAAAATCTCTCCTGAGCTTCTTCTTCGCTTAAATCGCCAGTATTGTTCTCCGCAAGTCTTGATTGAGCGATTGCTCTATGCTGAGCAAGAATTGGTAGAACTGGGTCTATCGCAGGGTCACCGTCGTACGTTACGTTGATGAATTGAGTAGGCATTCCTGAATCGATATTCATCTGTGAATGACCCATGTGTGCGACTAATTCTACACCCATCATTTTCATCTTATCATGGACTAAATCACATGCCCCATAACATGGGTCTGCGGCAAGAATTACCTTAGCCGAGGTTTCATCTTCGATTTCGTCCATCATTTCCAAGGCCTGCATTTTCAGGCCCTCTGGTATTTGTAGAGCCACAAGTCGGTGGTCGTGTCCTTTGATTCTCTCTATTAACTCATCGAGTTCGAAATCGTGTCTTTCAAGGTCCATCAAATCACACCGGTTTCATTCTTTTTCCGGGATGCGATTCAGCCTTCTGCTAGGAAATCAACGTATTCATCGGGCTCTAGGAGATTTTCCATATCTACATCGTGTGGATTCAGAATAATGATCCACCCTAGGTCATAAGGAGAGTCGTTAACCAATTCCGGGTTAATCTCTACTTCACCGTTCACTTCTGCAATCTCTCCAGCGAAAGGACTCGGGAAAGTGAGTTTTTCTTCAGCTGTCCAGATTGAAAACAAATTTTGCTCTTCATCGACCTCGGTTTCAGCGTGTGGCAGGATAACTCTGAGGACTTCTCCGATGTCTGCTGCTAGGTAATCTGAAATGCCAATTACCAAGCGGTCATCCTTTTCTTGGTACCATAAGTGGTCCCTAGAGTACTTGCGGCTGTGAGCGATGCCGAATTCCATGACTTCTTCATCCATGGTATCAACCTTGAGCCGCCGTGAGGCAGGTAATATATGAACGCACTGCAAAAGTGAATTGCCAAGGCGCATCCCTAAAATGCTCTAACGATTTGGCCTGTAACATGCGCTTCGAGGAGACGGATGAACAGCAAATGATTCGCGAGATGGTAAGGGACTTTGCAGAGACAGTCTTGCCCCCAACAATAGAGCACAGGGACGCAAATCAGATTCCTCCAGCCGAAGAATGGAAGCAGTTTATCGAGTATGGTCTGCAAGGAATTGCAATCCCAGAAGAATACGGTGGAAACCCAGTCGATGACATCTGTGAATCGATCATTATTGAGGAACTAGCAAGAATCGACCCATCCTTTGCTGTAATGTTCTGCGTCCATGTCGGTCTGTGTTCAAAAACCATCGCTTTGCACGGTAATGAAGAGCAGAAGCAAAATTACCTCCCGCGGCTCGCAGCAGGCGAAGTAGGTGCTTACTCACTTTCTGAAGCGGGAGCGGGTACAGATGCTGCAGCAATGGTCTGCAAGGCCAAATTGTCAGATGATGGAACCCATTACATTCTGAACGGAGAAAAGATGTGGGTAACAAATGGAGCACAAGCCCAAATCTATGTATTATTTGCAAAAGATGTTGACCACCCTGATTATGGAGTAAAGAAGCATGGTGGAAGCACTGCGTTCATTGTCGAGCAATCCTTTGAAGGTTTTAGCGTTGGCAAAAAAGAAGACAAGTTAGGAATCCGTTCGTCGGACACCTGTACCCTTGTTTTGGAAAACTGTAAGGTTCCTGTTGAGAACGTGATCAAGGGCTCTGGTAACGGCTTCGCAATAGCAATGAACGCACTAGACAATTCTCGAATTGGTATCGCTGCACAAGCTCTAGGAATCGCACAGGGTGCTTACGAGGCAGCTCTGAAATATTCTCACGAAAGAGAGGCTTTCGGAAAGCCAATCGCTCACCACCAGATGATTACCTCTTACTTAGCGGACATGGCAACCAGAATAGATGCCGCGAGACTTCTTGTTTACAAAGCATCATGGGCGAAAGAGGAGCACTACGAAAATGGTGGCCCAAGACACACTAAAGAGGCTAGTATGGCTAAATTGTATGCCGGCGATACCGCAATGTGGGTAACTGAGAGAGCAATTCAGGTTCTAGGTGGTTACGGATACACCAAGGAATTCCCTGTGGAGAGATTCTTCAGAGATGCAAAGATTACGCAAATCTATGAAGGCACACAAGAAGTACAAAGAATCGTCATTGCAAGAGCGATCAAGCCCTGATTGGAACGTTTCAGTACATCCCCATGCCTACCATGGCATTGATGAACCAGTATGCGAGAAGAATTCCGATTATTGCCAATAATACAATGAAAAACTTTGTTGGAATATTGAGTATATCTTTCAATGCGAACAAAATCATCAATGGGATGAAGCAAACCATCCCATCTCCATTCGTAGGCAAGACTAGTACCACAAACAGGATTATTCCAAATCCAAGAAGAGTTAAATTGCTGACTGGCTTTGATTTTTCATCAACTTTGTTCATAGATTTTGAAGATCTTGAATAACTTATCTTGCCAGAAGGATTGATTGCTTCAGACTTAGGTTTTGGTACAGCCTTACCTGAACCAACACTTGCCATGATTGTTGGTCTCAATCTAACGGCTTAAGTTTTCAGCCGTCAGACAATCTCACTCGACTCTAGTACAGGTCGCTTTAGACTCGGTGAAAAGTCGACAAGGCTAGCCCATAATTGGATTTCATCTCCCTGTTTGAAGGACAAAATCTTCTCATCCAATTCAACTGGAACCTTCACGACTCCGATATATGGTCCTCCATCCAACAGTCCGTGAACAGATTGCCCACCACGATATTTGGGGTCACCAAGGAGTGTTCTCTCCATTTTATCGATCTTCATAGTGACGAGGAATTCGCTGGTTTGTTTCTCCATCAGAGCCTTTCTTTCGCTTGAGAATCTTGCTCCTTCCATTTCGAGTAACAGTCTCTCGAATTCTGTGTCGATTCCATCAGACATTTCCCCAGTCGCTTCAACTTCAGTTGAAAGGACTGACTTTTCTGCTACAGTTGGTTCTTCAATGGATTCTAAAACATCTTGAGATTCATTCGTGGTTTCGACTTCCGTTGAAACTTCAACAGTGGCGTGGATTTGGTTATCTTCATCGATAACCGAGTCATCAATAGCTGTAACGTCATCGTCTACTTCGTCGAGTACAGCATCGATTTCATCATCACTAAATTGACCTTTCTCGTCTACTTCAAATCCAAGTTTAGTCCACAGTACATTCATCTCATTAAGGTCTAACTTGCCGTCTTGATTTAGGTCGAAATCCTTTATTGAATCCTTGACAATAAAAGCCGGGACACTGAATCCTGTAGCAGCGGTTAATGCTCCTGCAATTTCATCCGCATCCAACCTTCCATCTTTGTTCATGTCTCCCAGCATCAGCATCTTTTCAGGAGTGAGATTTCTTGACTCAATTTGTTTTTTCAATTGATCAAGGATTATGTTTCCTGCAACATCGGTAGCTTGTTCGCCAGATTCATTGGTTGGCAGTTTTGCATTGACTGCGTACTTACCCGCTTCGATATTTTCTCGAAGTTTTTCTCTGCCCTGTTCTCTGAGTTCTTCAGCACGCTCAATCGCTCTTTCTCTGCTAGATTTGATGATGTGCGCGGTCCCTATTGCTCCAGCTCCACCAGCAACTCCGAGCGCACCTAATTTCAGAGCACTCTTTGCGATGTTTGAGTTGTGTAGTGCCTCGATCTTTTGTTGACTTGAACCACTATCAACACCGTAAGCACTTGCGAGGATATCTAGTTCGTTTGTTGGTAGTTCCTGAAGTTGCTTACCATTGCGAACTTCCGAAATTACTCTGGACATAATCTGAGTATTTTGGTCGTTGAAATGTGATGCTGCTCCAACAGTATCACCTTGGATTTGATTTTGTACCCAGCTCCATTGACCGGTGCTATCCTGTTTGAGTACCATGGTACCATCAGAACTCACTGCAGCACCGTTTGCCGAGACTATTCCACCAGCGATTAGGCCAAAGATTCCAAAGCAGCAGCAAGCGGAACCAATTGATGAATCGCCAGTGCCAATTGCGTTTTCAATTACAATCATCACAAGACCTAAAGATGCAGCCCAACCACCAGCCGATGTCAACCAGTGTGTGTTACCCTCGCCTTCGGACATGTGTTAGCGATAGCGGACTTAGTCATCAAGTTGATGCCGTCACGGCCAGTTTGGACGGGGCCATGATTTTGGGTCCCCATTCTGCCAAGGTACTGTACAGAGTGCGGTTTCCATTTGGTCTAAACTCTCATATCCTCTCTCAATCTGAATCCTAAACAACCAATCTTTGAGTCTACCTAGCTTAATGCCAGGGCCCAATCCGGTTCTTTGCATGATCCAATCTCCATTTACTAAGCAATTGATCTCGAAAGGTAAATTCAACGATTTATTGATCAAATCTGTATTCACGTCCAAAGCCGCCAACATTGATGAGTGTGTTACAACCTCCTTTCCGAGTACGTATCTATAGAGCCTTAATTCGTTTTGTTTTGGTAATCTTTCCAATAGGGAATGTAGGAACTTAGTTCGATTAAATGTACTCTTTGAGACTTTCAATCGCTCGAGAATGACAGTCAAATCATTTTGGCTTATTTTTGAAGAAATTAAAGCAAATCTTGCTTCAAGGTCCTCGGGTATTCTACTAACCAAATCGAACACCTCACTATGTAATGGATAGCCAATTATCGCAGCAAGGATGCCATCATCATTCATCCTACTGAGTACTTGGCCGGCATTTTTGCCGGTAATTATTCTCGCCAATTCACTCCACACTCTTTCAATTGAGACCATTGCCAGCATTGCTCTATTTTCTACTAGGGCTATAGATAACTCATTTTCTGGGTCCCAAATCCCGTCTTCTTGTCTGTCCATGAAGCGATATGCTCTCAATATCCTCAAGCCATCTTCAGACAGTCTTTGATCTGCATTTCCAACCGCTCGAAGGCATTTGTTCTCAAGGTCATTTTTACCTCCGAACGGGTCATGAAGAAGTTCTCTTGCAAGGTCGTAAGCCATTGCATTAATTGTGAAGTCACGTCTGGACAAATCCGTCAATAGGCTATTTCCCCATTCCACTACATCAGGCCTTCTTCCATCTCCATATTCAGTCTCAGTTCGAAGAGTAGTAACTTCGAACAAAGAAGTGCCACTTTTTACTGTAATCGTACCAAATTTCACACCAGTAGGTATAGTGTCATCAAATGATTCAATCACTTCATCTGGTGTTGCAGTGGTGCAAATGTCGTATTCATGCGGGATTCTTCCCAGTAGTGAATCTCTAACGGCTCCTCCTACAACCCATGCGCCATATCCTCCGGCGCATAGTACATCCAATACGTGAGAAAGGTCTTCATTTTCTTGAAGAAGTGAAGGCATGGACAAGCCTGCGACATCAGCGGGTAGGCCTTCCTCCATGACGGGTGTGTCACTCACCCTTTCCAAAGCATTATCCCATGTATCTCCTTGGAAACAGCCATGTCATGGGAAGCAGAAGACATTTCATTAGTTTCTTTGGAGTGGTTGAAACCTCATGAAGAGATTAAAGTAAAGAATCGAAACAAGTTGCTTGAGATGACGAAAAGATGGGGCGGTTTTACCAAACCGCTGCTAGTTGATTCGGTTACAGGCGCGATTTTGGACGGCCACCATAGGCATTCAGTAGCGTTATCTCTCAACCTAAAGAGAGTGCCAGCAATCTTGATCGATTACCTGTCAGATGACGAAATAAGAGTAGATGTTTGGCCAGGTTGCGGACTTGAGTCGATTTCAAAGCAGGAAGTAATCGACATGAGCCTTAGTGATGAGTTGTATCCTCCAAAAACTAGTAAGCACACAATTTCAAATCATATGCCACCGATTTATGTGCTACTAGAGGAGCTATCTAAGCCGGAATAGTTACCGCTTAGTAGCCTTTATCGCATCCCATAGTTTGTTTCCCTTACCTTCGAGATTTACCAGGTGCTTTGGATTCTCTATTGGTGTGATGTAAACTTCCTTGATAGCGCCCTCGCGAGAAATTGTGAATGTGGTTTCAATTCCAATACTGCCGTATACAGCTGCTGATAATTCAGCAGAAGAGCGTACTCTGTGACCATTTACTGCAATGATTTCGTCTCCAGTGTGGATTTGTTCCCTGCACGGCGAGCCAGAGAGATGTGTTCTTACTTTGACACAATTAGGGGAATTGGCGAGATTTAAGCCGAGCCAACCACCTTTAGTTTTCTTTTCAGAAACAAGGTCAAGGCCAAGCAGTTTCAGTGCTGACAGAACATCTGGTGCTTTTCTTTCACCTACCAAAGAATCTAGCAGTACACCTAATCTTCTACCTCCCGGAGTGTTTACCAGTGCCTTTTTTATGTCAGAGTGAGTGATTCCAGGATTTTTTGAATCGAGTTTGTGATTATGATACAAAGTAGCCATCACATCGTCCATTCCATATTCGCCTTTGGAGCGTTTTCTTAATTCTGCATCAAGGCAAAAAATTGCCATTTCTCCTTCCAAATAATATGAAATTTGGACTTCTCTGCTGTATGAATTCGGCCTGTATAGGTGTATCCAAGCATCATGACTGCTCTCTTGAAGGGACTCGAATTCCATGCCATTCCTATCGGTGTGGCGCTTCATCTTCCTTGTCCAATCCTTGCGCCAATCCTCTTCACTCCAAGCTCCACTTCTCAAGCACAAAATGTCCCCTAGCCAGGATGTTAATCCTTCAAACCACCAGAGTAGGTCGGAATGGACTTCTTTTTGCAGTTCGTAATCCAAGAAATTCTTTGGTCGTAATTGTTTGACATTCCATTGGTGTAGGAATTCATGGCTGAATAATGAGACTAAGTCTCTCCATTGTTCTTCATTTCCTTCTTGCAGTGATTTTCTTGGCATCATTGAAGTTTGGCTTCTTAGGTGCTCTAATCCACCTCTACCTGATTCAGTTAGATGGAGAACTGTCCAGTAATCTTTCCATTCCGGAACGCCGAATAGCGCAAAGTGCTCTTCGATAACTAACTTCATCGCATTTAGGAATCTGTCAAGTCCCTCTTTTGGAATTGGCAATCCACCAGAATCCCACAACTTGAGATGCTGTTTGGTCCCTTCTACTTCGAAAGTTATCATTTCGTTTGCATTGGATTCCATAATTGCATCCAAGAATTCGTCTCTACCTTCAGCGACCCATTCCCCCTCTACTCCTTTGAGTTGTGTTGCGGTATGCCAATCGCTAGGTGATTTCAGAATCACTTTATGATCCATTTCAATTCGGTTTTTGTCAATACCTCTAGTTGGAAGCATCCAAGTGTATGGAGGCATAATATGGACATGCGTTGAATCAAGATGATTTGCTCTGCAAGTCATTTCTGCTGCTAATAACCTGTAACTTATCGAAACTGATTTCGCCCCTTGAACTCCACTAAGTTTGGCTCCATCTACATCAACTCGGGTGATTTTGGAATTTTCTCCATCAATCGTTGCGCTCAATTCTGACATGTGCTGTATCGGTTCACGAATGAAGTATGAACCTGGTACCCACCTAGGGAAACGCAACTCAAGGATGTTCCCAGTAAACGGCCCTGAGATGTCAATACTAACTGTTAATCTTCTACTAGCGCCATTGGTCGCATCGACACTAAACGTTATTCCGGAATCCAAATCTAAGCCCCCAATTCTTGAATCGATTGTTCTAGGTTTTTTGCAGCCATGCTAACCAAGTCAGAGTCGTCCTGAGTGATTTTTGCCAACCTCTCCAAGTCGATGTCCCTGCGACCATCCATTTGCTCAATTAACTTTGAGCGCACTCTTTGATTGATTGAAGGGTCTTCAATCATTGACCATCTGAGCGAACTTGAATCTGAATCGTAACGCATTCGTAACCACCTCAAGATGATTTCAGGAGAATTTTTTGCAACACTCTGTATTCTTGAGTCTACTGTCTCAACTTCTTGTCTCAGGGCATCAGCAATTGATTTTCTGACCTTTGGGTCAGAGTCTTTACTTGCAATATCCAAAATCTCTCCTCCTAATTTCACAGACATTGAACCAATCAATGAACGAAGCGATGAATCGCTTGATTTGAGTGCGTTTTTCAGTACTTCTTCATCCAGAATCATCTCTTTATTGGAAGCTGTGGAAATTGCAGCCATCTTTACCGCAGAGTGTTTATCATTGAGAAGTGATGAAATCAATTTCTCATCATTGGAATTTTGTGCGGCGATAATTCGCACAGAATGGTGTTCATCAGAGGCGAATTTCTTGTGAAGACTTTCTGAATCCGCAAGTGTTTTTGCTGCAAAACACCGAATGACGTGGTCATCTTCAGACAGTAATTTTGTGGCAATATCGTGGTCAGGTATTTTTTCGAGCATTTCTGCTACCAGTCTCTTATTATTAGCCATCAGAGGTTCTAATTCCTCTGCAGTTGTTGCCCACTTGCGATGAGCGTCTAGTGCTTTGTTTCTGAACCAGAAATCAGGGTCATCTAGGAGTTTAACAAAGCCACGTAGAGCACTTGGATCGTCTTCTTCGAACAGGGCCCTCACCGCTCTGCGACGAATTTTAACATCCTTATTTGTCAGTCGCGAAATTTCAGTATTCAGATTTGGCAAAATATCACCTCAAGGGATGAAATCGTTGTGATTCCTTTTTCTATCGTAATTTTCAGGAGAGTCAAAAGATGCAATTCTAGTTTCCATAGCAGCCTGTATGACCGGCCATAGTTTGACGAACCATTCGCCCTTTTTCATCATGAGTTTCATCATTGGATGCTCGCTGGGGTCTTCGAATTCTTCAGGAGGAGGCAAGTCATCCGGCAATTGTCGCAAATCAGCAACTAAATCGTACAACTTATTCTTCTCTGAATCCTCGACTATTCTCGAATCTGCCATTATTTCGATGACTTGTTCGATCATCTCAGCCATTTCGCTAGGTGAAGGTGAATCACTAATTGTATCAGATATATCAACGGGGCCAAAAACTACGCTACCGAGGTCGGTTTCAAGCAACTCATCGCCTTGTTTTTCTAACTTCAGTAGTTTTTGATGTGACCGATTACCTATTGGTGCAATCGCAAAACCACCATCCTCTAATTCTCCGCTTAACCAAGTTGGTAAATGATTCAACTGACCAGTTACAAGAACACGGTTTAGTTTTGGCAGTATGTTTTCATCTAATTGGGATGTGTGGTAGCATTTAACGGTTGGATATCCGATTAATTTCTTAGATACATGTGATACTACTTCCATAGATGGGTCGATGACCGTTACGCTCCCTTTTTCCTCAATGACATGGGCAATTAAAGCGCTTAAATAACCCCCTTTAGCACCATATATGACAATGTGTTGACCTTCGTTTAACTCGAGATAATGCAGCATTGTAACAATCATGTGAGGTGCAGATATATTCTTGAATCCACCATTTTGTGATTTCATGAAAACTACCGGTCTGTCAAAGTAGAAATCATCTGGGTCATAGTTGGTGAAATCTTCTATGTCAACTTTATACATCGCTCTTTCGACGTGTTCTGGTATCTCGATACCTGATAGTTTCAGATTAGAAAGTAATTTTGCAAGATTACTCATGGGAAAACACAACCTTTGCAGACGACTCACTCTTCAACGTCGTCGTCCTCTGCAGGGTCTTCCTCAAACTCAATGTTTGTATGCATGTTTTCTAGCAACTTCTTGAATTGTTCATCTTCCCCATATCCCAATGTCTCCGAGTCATCGATTACCATGTCCTTGAACATAGAAAATTCATCTGGGCTTATGCTGATATTTGTGAATGAACCAAGAAGGTCATCCATTATCAAACTCTCAATACGATTCAAGTGTTCAGCAAGCGTTGCTCTTGCTATGGATAGCTCCTCTGCCATTTCAGAAATTCTAACTCCCTTATTGATGTCATACCAGCCCTTATCGTAAGCGAATTTTGCTAGTCTCAGTTGTTTTGGATTGAGTGGGCCAGTGTCCTGCGTTGTATTCAGGTCTAAGTTACGAGCAGAAATTCGGTCAGGTTTTGCCATTAATCTAGCCATTGCCGCAACCAATCTCAACCTTACATTCCCACCTTGTATGACGTATGTAAGACCTTCACCATCTAGTCTGCAACCAGGAACTGCTGTTGTACCACCAGTTCGAGCGTTTAAATTTGATAGCGGGTGTGTGATTTTTATGTTAATCACGTAACTTTCATCACTCGATTCGGGTGTGTGATGAATATCGATTAATTCCAAGAAGTATAAACTGTTCAAGTCCTCAGGTTTTTTTCCGGGTTTGAAAGATGCCTTTAGTAAGATACGTATGTCTCTTGGCGTTCTCTTAATGTATGCTAGGAATTCTAGCTGGTTTACAATTTCAAGGATTGGAGCGACGTCAGTCTCCATTATGCGAGGTTTACTCCAGAAGAGAGTGATTTCCCGCATGTTTGAAGACAATCCAGTATTACATTTTATTTCTCCTATTGTTATCTTCCCTTGTTTGTAACGATCATCATACCCAGAACTGCTCCTGCAAAACCACCCAAAATTGTGAGAATTAATTGTTCGGGAGCCAAGGAATAAAACGCAACACTGCCTGCTACAGCAAGCGGTGGACAGAGCATCATCATCCTTGTGATAATAACAGACCTATCGATGATTTGCTCTGGTGTTACAGTCAAAGATTTGGTTCTCCTTTGGATTCTATTTTGTCCAACCTTTTCTTCTAAAATTGGTAGAACTTTATCTCTAAGTGTTGGGTCGCTTTTTGAGAATCTGAATGTAATTTTACAGTCACTGGCAATTTTGAGTGCTTTTTCAATAATTATCAACGGATTAGATGCATGAGATAGAGATACAGAAGCACCCATACCTTCGCCTCTGACGTGTGATAATGATCTCCAGCCACCGACTCCCTCATTGAACTCACTAAGTCCTTCTCTTAGATTATTTACAGTTGCATCAGTCTCTGCTAAGCCTCGTTTTCTTCCACCTGCTAATATCGGTGTAAGAATAATTGAGGAAATAACGATAGTTGCTCCCCAAAGGAAGGCTGCGGTTTTCAGTCCCCCTGTTCCTAGAACCATGGCTATTGCAACGGCAAGCATGAATCCGGAGTATAATCCAAGCACTACTGCTGCGGAGAGGCCCCTTCTGAATCCGACCTTCTCCTCCATGTTACCCCCAAACCGAGGTAGGAGAAAACATATCCCCTGCCGGCGCTTCGGGGTTGATATGCAAAAGAACGGTTTGGACAATCGTTCGAGAGAAAAAAAGGTCGGATTGTGGATTGGAGGAATCTCCACTTTTCTTCTCATCTCTTTTTTCTTAGTACCATTCTACCTTCCTGAGGGGAGTGTTCCAAAATTGTCAGGAAGGGCAAACGCGTTCGATTATCACTCAGAAGATGGCTGGGGTAATTTACAGACGAGTGTCAATGGTGATGTGGGACACAATCAATCAAAATACGGTGAATTTGTATGGAGTGATTTAGACCCATATGCAGCTTTCATCTACGGATTTGGGGATTTAAATTGCCACACTAAAGCAGAAAGGTCTTGGGAAATAAACGGCAACCAAATGCCTGTTTGTGTTAGGGATGTAGGGATTTTCCTCGGAATCGCAATAGGAGGTTTCCTGTTCTCCAGAAAGGGTTTCAATCGCTGGACAATTCGAGATACATTCTTGTCTTTGTTACCGGATAAATCTCTGGAGTCTGTTTACAAGAAAGACAAGCGGATGTTTGCAATGCTCGTAATCGCAGGAATTGCTGCGATTCCAATGGCCATTGACGGTTTCACCCAGATGCTAACATCGTATGAATCGACAGCTACTATGCGAATTATAACTGGCACTCCATTTGGTTTCCTAGTTGGCGTCTTCATGGCAGCATCTTTTTCAGCAAGGCCAGCATTATTCGGTCTAAATCCATCGAGCGTTATGTTACCTTCAGGAAGTCGATTCAGTATGAAATCTGAAGAGGAGTAGTCACTTTGGCGGCTCAGTAGCCCACCATACTAACAATTCACTCTCGTTCTTTGGTACCGGGCATTCCGCATGACCACTAGAGATTAATTCCAGTCTTTTCATGACGTCACTTACTGCTTTACGAACCGTCAATGGTGCTTTTTTGGTATCTTTATAGGATATTATTTCCTTTAGTGCATCTCTCCAATCTGAATCTTGGTTTGATCTTCTCCAACTGGCCAAAGCAGCCCTTAATGGCCACATTGCTAGGCAGAGTCTGCCGTATCCGAGCCTACTTTTCCTCAATTTGAATAATTGAGCTTCAGCAAATGGGACATGGTTTTGTTGTCGATGGATCCACCTCTCCTGCTCAAGCCATTTTACCAGTCTCTGGGTATGCCGTTTTGTCACAGACCGCACTGGTCCTAATTGCTTGTGAAGACTTGGGACATCGGTTGTATCGGTAAGAGAAAGTGTACCCAATATTGCCCAAGAAGAATGAGCGATTGGTCTCGCTGGAACATCTGATTCTTTGGCCCTTTTTTCATCCCACTCCTTTTCAGCGATTCCCATCCACTGTGCCGGAGATTTACCATCCAACCAATCCTCTAGCAAAGAAGCGTGCTGCACCGGCGCTCCTGGTAGCCTACGTTGGGTTTGAACACCTGCGGTCAATGAGCGTAAGAGGTGCCTATCGACTTCATCTCTGCTTACATTCAATGGTTCAGGTCTTCTATTGAAAAAAGTGCTAAGCACTTGTGATAGTTGCTTTTCCAATTCATCCAATCCACTTTCATTCAGTACAGGTCCCATAATGCAACACTTGCTGAAAGGTTGAGGGGTTGGAATTTCACCGGACAATATGCCACTAAATCCTGCTCTAATTTTTGTCTGAATTTCTGTGGTCTCAAAGTATTCATGCTTCTCTCCAGCCATACGTAAAGTGCCCGAATTTATCCGCTTCATGGCTTTGCTAGGGTCGCAGTCAATCCAAATTACTAGGTCCGGTATCATAGCAGCAGAGTTCATTTCTGCAACTTGTTCAAGTCCCAAATCCCCTACTACTCCCTGGTATACTAGGCTAGAGTGAATATTCCTGTCCGAAATCACCAAATCTCCTTTCAATAATTTTGGCCTTATCCAAGTGTGGGAATGGTCAACTCTATCGGCAGCGAATAATCCTGCTTCTTCAAGTGGAGTATGGTCACCCTTACTTACGGCACTGAGGGCTATTTTCCCCAACTTACTGTGCCTTCTTGGTTCGTGTGTAACGTGGACTTTTGGGAATGCTAGTCTGTTTGCTAAGTTTGCAAGTATTCTAACTGCTTCACCCTTCCCAGAACCGTCACCTCCTTCGACGGTTATGAGGTACATTCAGAATACCTCCTCTACCTTTTGATCCTCGAAATCCTCTTTGTCGAGCATAAGGAAAACCATGCCCAGTAGAATAAGAGCCGGTCCAAATATGATTAAGCCTCTACTGAATAGACCTACCCAACAGAATGCTTGAGTTCTTCTGTACCGTTTTTTTCTCTTTATTTCAAACGAAGCGTGTACTCCAACCAATGCGCATGCAATGGTGAAAACACCCTCAAATGTAGCAAGTGCTACGGCATTTTCCATTGACCACCCTTCTGTTGCGGACAATTCATCTTTCGTTCTCTCTCCATCCCCAGCGACCATCGTGATAGGTGAAATCCCAATAGGTTCTGGCTTGAATGACAATATTACTGTTTGATATCCCTGTTTAGAGACATGCAATTCGTATTCTTTGACCAGTACTGAGTCGATTACGTACCTTCCATATTCATCTGAAGTACTGCTCTTCAATGGTGAGTTTGATTCAGGGTCAACCAATTCAATCGAAACATTCGCAACTGGTTCACCATCCTCGTCCAAAACAAATCCATGTATGTCTAGTGATTCCGTCGTTTTGAAAATGGAAGAGTTGAGCAGACCAGATGGGTTACCTTGGAGAATCAGTGCTCCTGAAACAACTCCCATCAAAGCTCCAATCATAACCAAAGCAGATGCGATTCGTCGCCTTCTTTCTCCTTCTGATAACACATCGGTTTCGAAATCAACGAATCCCGTTTCATCTGACTTTTGGATTTGGACAACGATCTCATCATCTGCTTTCCTTTTGCGCTTGTTGGATGCTATCCGTGAATCGAGAAGTTTTGAACGGACTCTTTGGCGCAATGCTGCAAGCCGATTTTCTTTGTCTTGGCTAATAATTGCACCTCCCGTTGAATTACCCGATGTCGTGCGCGGATTTCACCCCTCCCCTCTGTTATCCGCGATTATTATCCAAAGTAAATTTGCACAGACGAGGATTGTACATAGTGCAAGAATGATGCCTGTAGTCAAGTCATCAAAATCTTGAGAGCCGATTACTGAGTCATCATTTTGCTCTTCACAGCCGTTTGATTCTGAGCCAAACTCTAGTGGGCATTCATCCATTTCGTCAGGAATTCCGTCCATATCAGAGTCTGATTCCAGTGATGTGATTGTTCTCACGTTTATCCATGCTTCAGTTTTCAGTCCATACTCGAGAATATACCCCACAGTTTCAAGAGATTCTGCGCTCACTTTGTCTATTGTGTCATTGTGCGTGTGCCAATGGCCGCTTAGGTAATTTGCACCTTCTCCAAATCTGGTGTCGATGATGTCAATCGCAGGAATTCCAAGGTTGTGCGCAGGCACATGGTCATCGTATATCCCATCGACCAAGTCGAAATTAAAGTATGATGAATCTTTGAGATTGCAAACATCATCCAAGTTTGTAATTATTTGTTCAGTTCTATTCCACAATGTTGTGTTACCTGGGCTTGTTTTTTGTAAAGTTAAGTCTGAATCACCGACCATATCGACTAGGACAAATGACTCGATTCTATCAGCATCTTCTTGGCTCATATTTTCGGCCCATGCCTTAGCTCCAAGTAGGTACGTTGAATGGTTATCTCCTTGGTCTTCAGCGTCTGTAAAGAAAAGAGTAATTTCGTGAGTGAGGTTCATTTCCGGAATTATTCTGGCAAGCTCCAACAACACTGCAACTCCGCTTGCACCATCGTTTGCACCATCGATTGGTTCATCTCTTCTGCTTTCATTCCAATCCTCGTCTGCTTTGTGTCTGGTGTCATAATGCGCTGCAAAAACGACTGTAGAGCCTTGGCCTTTATTCCACGTTGCAAACAAATTAGTCAGAGTGTATCCATTGGAGTGGTGGGTTGATTCGGTTATGTGCCACCCTGTGAGATTAGATTTAATCGATTCTCTTAAGGCTGAACTTGCTGCAGAACCTGGTATTCTTGGTCCTAGGTCAACTTGGTAATGAACCGATAGATTTGCATTTTCTCCGTCGAATGAAAGAACGCATTCATCTAGGATTTGCTCACCCTCTTCCCCGGATGCAACAATCGTAGTCTGAAAGGCAAATAGAAGCGCCAAAAGTCCAGCAATTAACTTTCGCATTGATGATGCTATGTTCGCTGAGTATTAAATACCTCATTTGAAGTGGGCAATTTGGAATGCAGTAATGCGATTCTCTGGAGGCCCTTGAAATGTCTGAACATTGCTCTAATCGTGCTTTCTCAATACTGCTTGTTTTCCTTGTTTCCATCGCCTCTCCATTGGCCTCTGCAGAGCCTCAAGAATCTGTGGCAAATCAAGTGATTGAGTTCAATCCAGTATTCGCCGATATCGATGATTTTGAACCACTTGACTCTCATCCGTACATGTTGCCTGAGAGCGATGAATTGCTTTACAGCGCAACAAGGATGATGAAAAATGAGTGGATTTCTCAAGGATTACCTGGAGTTGATATCGCGACCTCCCCTCAATCTATGACAAGTGGTAGAGCATGTACTCCGTACAATGAAGGAGATACAGCGACAGTCCCTACCTCCGGTGGCTCAATTGACGTGACCGTAGAGAAAACAACCTCCACTGCAGCGTTTATGGTCCAGTCTGGTAGAACATTGTCTTCAACCGTTCTAAACAATTGGGCAAGTACGTGGGACACAACAGTCTATCCCACATTGATGACATACTTTGGAAAAGACTACTTTGATGGAAGAGGGATTGCAGCTCCTGACGTCGACAATAATTGTCAAATTGAAGTCGTGATTTATGCAATCGACGGCGCTTACAACATTGGGGGATACTTCGCACCGGGCATGTCTGCATCTCGTGAGGCGATTTTCATCGATATTGATGACGCACCTCTATCTTGGTCAAGGGTTATCCTTGCTCACGAACTACAACACTTGATGCACAATGCCTTGGATCCTTACGAGAATCTATGGATTGACGAAGGAGCAGCGGACATGGCTGCCTTCCTCTGCTTTGGCGGTTCGTCTACACTTTACGGCCACGTGAACGCATGGACATCTGCTAGCGAACTTTCAGTCCGATGGTGGAATCAACGACCCGCTGATTATGGTGGCGGATTCATTTTCCTTCTATATTTGGCTGACCACCTTGGTGGAGGTCCAGCGATTCGCAATCTAGTCCAAGACTCGTCTACTGGAGCTGCGGGAATCGAAGACCTTGCAAGGAACCCAATAGACGCAACGCCTGGTGTAATTGGCAGGGATTTCATTGATATTTGGACAAATTTCACTATCGCTGCAACATTGGATAGTGACCAAGGCGTGTACGGCATGTCCAACCTATTCCTTTCTCCTGCCTGTGGTTCCAGCGAGTTCTGTAGGATACAACCAGCAGATACCAACAGTGATTGGCTAGGTCCTTGGTCTTCAACAGGAAACGCCATTGAAGGATGGGGCGTTCGTGTCTTCAAATTCACTCCCGGCTCTGCAGCACCAGCACCACTTACCATGAGGTTCACAGGTGATGTGCCAGGAATGGATGGTGTGATTATGAGTAGAGCCGCTGCTGATGGAATATACACAAGAAGTGATATCAATTTCAATGGCGCTGTTGGAACTGCCTTGGTTCCAGGATTTGGGAACATCACCGATGAGATATACGCAATAACATGGTTTGCTTCAAACTTAGGCGATTGCGATTACACCTCATGTGGAAGTTCCTATCCAACCGGGACAATAGATGTAGAAGCAGCAAGAATCACCTCTCCTGCTACTATGAGCCTCAATTCAACAGTTCTGTCTGATCGCGATGGTGACACAAATGTCGACACAGCAGAAATTGAGTTCAATATCTTGTCAAATGCGTTTTTCGAGGATTTGGATGTTGAGATTCAAGTCAAAAACGCTTCTGGTGTAGTTCTTGACACTATTGAAACTAGAGTCCAAGCCGGCGGTGGAGTAGACGTTGCTACGAAATTCTGGTACACCGCTAAATCGACAGAAGTTCACACATTCCACTTGACGATGACTGACATGTTAGGGGATGTAATCGACACGGTCCAAACGGGTGCCCAATTTTTGGACAACATGAAGCCAGTATCAAATTCAACAATCAATCCCACAGAAGTTCAAACATGGGACAATATTCTCTTCACTGGAGACGGTTTTGATGCATGGGGTCTTTCTCTAGCAAACAATACACTTCCATACATGGACGAACCTGTTGCATATGCATGGACGTTTGACGACGGCAACTCATCATCCTTGAAGAGCCCAGTAAGGCCATATCTTGATGTCGGTCAATACAACGTTTCGTTGAGAATAATGGACCAGGGGGGAACTTGGTCAGATGCTGATGTAAAAACAATCAATGTCTCAGATGATTCTGCTCCTATTCCTGTAATTTCAATGAACGGTATGGTTTTGACAGATAATCTGTCGATTTTGACTGGACAGATAATCCAATTCAGTGCGGAAAGAACCACGGATAACGTTCCCTTAAGTCATCTCGAATTTACATGGGACTGGGGAGACGGTAATCTGGAAGGTGGAAAAGGCGTAACTCGTGCATACCACATGTGGGAGGATGGTTTGACAGCTGTAACCTCGTACAATCTCACGCTTACCGTAAGCGATGGAGTCAACTCTGCCACTGAAACAATCGAAATTATTGTCAACAATCGTGCTCCAGGGCAGATTTTCACTGACACAGTTGTGACAGAAACTTTCACTGCTACAATGCTGCCAGATGTTTTCGAAGATGTTGATGGAGAAATTGTTGCTTGGAATTGGGTGTTTGAAGAAGCAGTAAATCTTGACGGCGGAATAGTCGACAGAACAAATCTATTCGTTGATTTGCTGTCTACAGAACAGAATCCTATGGTCGCTTGGTCTACTCCGGGGATCAAGAATGTGAACATAACAGTCACAGACAATGATGGCGCACAATCCGTTTCACAACTCAGAGTTCAAGTTCTTAATCAGCTGCCAGTAGCACAATTCGAGGTCAGAGACTCAAGTTCAGCTGGCAGTCCAGTAATTGATTTCAGAATTGAAGATGCAAATATGGACGTACCGTACACTTTCAACGGTAGAGATAGTTATGACCCCGATGGATTGGTTGGAGATTCAACAGATTTGACATTCATGTGGACATTCTCTGATGGTACAATGTCAAACCAGTCTCTAGTTACCCACAATTTCAGTACTCCTGGTGAGCATTATGTGTCTCTTGTTGTGATTGATGAGAATGGCCAAGAAAGCGAAACAAGGCAACTTGGAATTAGGGTCTTGAATCCAAAACCTATTGTTTCTGTGAAGATTTTTGATGTATGGTACAAAGATGAGTTAGTCACAGCTACTACACCTCTCCCGGAGGGTGCATCATTCGAGTATTCTCATACCTTTGACGATGATGAAAACGTAGTAACTACTCCCGGCCAAATTTTGTATTTCGATTCAATAGGAACTAGAGATGGCGATAGAGTGTTCGAGGGTAGATTCGTACCTCTTGAATCGAACAGCACCGATTGGAATGGTATTGTAGAATATTCTTGGGACTTCGGCGATGCAACTCCAATCTCACATGAGCCCATGCCATGGCATTCATTTGAAAGACCTGGTACATACAAGGTAACACTAACAGTTAGAGATTCATATCTCACTGGAGACGTGACTAGGGAAACTTTCACCGTAATTGTAAACGAGCCGCCAGTTATTGGTGAATTTGAAATCTCAGACACAATTTACGTTGGCGAATCAATAGTCCTTGATGCCAATGTCACAGATTCAGAAGATGCTGCAGATTACGTTGTATGGAGAGATTTGGACGTAAATGACGGACTTCACACTGATAGGGATGAAAGAATATCCTCTGCAATTGTTGTTTTGTGGGAAAGCGACCTCGAGGTTGACGCTGATGAAAATGGAGACGCTGCAGATGATTGGATTACTCCATCCGGCGCAGATGGGGTAAGAGTTGCTGCCAGTTGGGACGAAGTTGGAATCAAGATGATCAGAATTTCAGTTTGTGATGGAATGGGTGTTTGTGTAACAAAGGATACTGAAGTCACAGTTCTGGCTGAAAAGGCAGCAGAACCAAGTCTTTCCGACTTCTCTATAGAAGACTGGCAGGAATGGTTCTTGGATGCTAGCGGTGAGTCATTCATGGTGCTAGCACTTATCGCGGCTGTCCTAATTCTAGGTTGGGCTGTTATGAGAAGTCCAACTGAAATCGAGGAGGAAGCCGAGCAGGCTGCAGCTACATACGAAGTTGATGAAGTACAGTCCTATGGAGGAGTCCTAGGCATGGATCAACACACTCCTCCTCCAGCGCCTGGTATTTTATCCAAAGAAGAACGCAGAAGTGGCTCTTCTGGATACGTAAGGCCTCTAAGAAGAAGACGCTGAAGGGAAAACCGATTAACCCTCACAATTTTCATTAATCCAAAGGAGGGAGTGAATTATGGGTTCAAGGACTACTATTGTCGTGATGTTCCTGTTCATACTCCCAATGCTGGTTGTAACAGACATCTCTCCAATTCAACGTGTCTCGGCTGCCTCCAACTGCGATAATGGAGACTTTGTAACACCTAAATGGAATACTACGGTTGAACGTTTGGCTAAAGTTCCGAACATCTACACTCCAGAATTCGATTATGAGGAAAGGCGGGGGAGAGATAGCGATGATGATGAAAACGTTGAGCCTACAAAATTCGAGGATTATGATGGTCCCGAAGAAGAATGGATGACTTGGGAGCCTGACAATAATCTCCGATTGTTAAGAGATGATTTCCAAACTACGATGCTGATTGGTGATAATGCAATTGGAACTCTAAGAGTAAACCTAGACTATGAGCGCAGGACAACAATATGTGTAACTATTGAATCCACAAATAGTTCAGTCGACCCACTCGCAGATGTATACTTGATGACAACATCTCAGTATGACAGATATACTACCGCTTATGATATCGCAAACGGATATTTTTGGCTGAAAGAGGACAGAGATGATGATGACCCAACAAGTGACGTTCCACCTGAATGGAGGAGTTTTACTGTAGTGGGATGGCATTCTTTCAGAGACTCCCATCAATATGAAAATGTGGATGAGGTTTCATTCTCTATCTCATTAGATGGTCCCGAGATGAGTAGTAGTTTATTTGGAGAAACCACCAATCAGTACTTCAACATCGTCGTTGATAACACTAACAACTCGCACAGTAATGATGCAGTTCCTGAGACAAGCATTGCTGCCTATGTGTCTGTAGTCTCTGAGCCAAGGTCAACAGTACTTCCTAATTGGACAGTATCCTTGGTGTGCTGTGGTTTGATGATGGCAATCTTGGCAGTACCTCTGATAATGAACAGAAGGTACATGAATTCCGGACTTAGCCTAACCCAAGAAGGTCAGCAGTTAGAGAAGGGACTCGTCCCGACTCTAGAGCAAGAATAGTTCAGTATTCCAATAGAGACCATGCATCTCTTAGGTCACGAACATTGACAAGGCCTTTGTCAGAAATTTTGAATTCATTTCTCATTGTTGCATAAACTAGACTCTGGTCAAGAACTGGTGCGTGAAGTCTTGTCCAGTCTCCTCCACTGCTGGTTGCCATCAGGCTGTGGCTCAATCCTTCACCGGTCAATTCGGTTGCCGCCTCGATGATTTGTAGTGCATCATCGTGGTTGTTTGCAGTTCCACAAAACTTTACGATATCTCCCGCACCCTGGTTATCTCTAACGATTGATGCGATTGTGGATGCGTCTGGAGTTCCGTTTATATCATGGACAGATGCGATGATTTGGCAACCGTTTTCCTTCGCAGCATCAGCTAACTTGCTGCGAGTTGAATCGTCTATGGACAATTCCAAGTCAATCCAAGATACCTTGGATTCAATCGCCTTTTCTAGAATGGAGATCCTTTCTGATTCAACACCTGGGAAGAAACCGCCCTCTGAAACAGGCCTCACTGTGAAAATGACAGGCAGTGGCAATCCCTCTTTTAGGGACGAGATAGCGGCGTCAACATCTACTTCAGACATGTCTACTGTGTCCCAGTCGTTTTCAGGTGGCAATTCGACCTTCTCGCCTTCTTCTTCGTCTGAGATGGTTGGGTCAGGTTTTACGAGGTACAACCTATCAAATCTAACTTCGACCATGTCTGCACCTGCTAGGTTTGCACGTGCAGCTTCATCAGTCATTTCTTCGACGGTAGTGCCATCTAGAGCAACACATACTTTCGGGTCAGCCATGCTTCGGCGACCTGCCCTTCTTCATTAACGGTTGCGATTAGTTTTTCAAATTCGTATAGAGGAAAATACCGGAAAATGACAAAATTCGCTGATTTTTATTTTCCTAAAATAGCACGTTTTTTTGCCCTACTTTGACTATGTTCATATACCCCCTTTGGTACCGTATATTTTGAGTGGAGGAGACTCGTCGTAAATCGTCCGACTAAGCGGAAATTTTACTATATTTTGTATACAATTTTCGGAACTTAGAGAAAGACACAATATTAAAGAGTAATAAGTAAGTTTACGTATAAAATTCCTAACAAAAATTTGATTGATTGAGGTGAGTCAATGACAGATGATTACAGTGCACAAAGCATTCAGGTGTTAGAAGGACTTGAGGCTGTCCGAAAAAGGCCGGGAATGTATCTTGGAGATCCTCACGACGGTTCTGCTTTGCATCATTGCATTTGGGAAGTTGTAGACAACTCTGTAGACGAACATTTAGCAGGGCACACAAACCTCGTAGAGGTAGGGCTAAATCTAGACGGTTCACTTTCTGTAAGAGATTACGGGAGAGGGATTCCAGTAGATATGCACGAAGAATTTGGCATATCTGCAGCAGAGGTCATCATGACAAAACTTCACGCAGGTGGCAAATTCGATAACAGCTCATACAAGGTGTCCGGCGGTCTTCACGGCGTAGGCGTTTCTGCAGTGAATGCCGTCTCAGAGTGGATGGAAGTCACTATTCATCGAGGCGGCACCGTGTACCACCAAAGGTACGAAGCGGGCGTACCCGTGAGTCCTTTGAACGAAGTTGGTACTTGTGACGATACAGGAACCCTAATCGTTTTCAAACCCGATTTGGGAATCTTCACAAACATTACAGAATTTGATTTCGATCAAATCGATACAAGGCTAAAGGAAACATCCTTCTTGAACGCTGGACTAAAAATCGAGATTACCGATGCAAGGTCAGAAGAGCCACATGTAAGCACTCATCACTACGAAGGCGGATTGTCAGAGTATGTGTCACAAATTAATTCTGCAAGGGAAATTCTTCATCCTACAGTCATTCAGATTTCGGGCGAGAAAGAAGTAGAAAAAGGCACTGTTACAGTTGATTTAGCTCTTCAGTGGTCTAACGCATTTAGTGAATCGATTAGGTGTTACACCAACATCATTCGCAATAAAGACGGTGGAACTCACATGTCTGGTCTGCGAACAGCACTAACTAGTTGTTTGAACTCGTATGCGAAGAAGAAAAACATGCTCAAGGGCGAGGCATTATCTGGTGACGATGTCAGAGAAGGGCTGGCAGCTATTGTAAGCGTAAAACATCCAGACCCATCCTTTTCCTCTCAGACAAAAGACAAGTTGGTCAGCAGCGAGGTTACCGGTGTTGTACAGACAGTCGTTTACGAGAAATTGGGCGAATTCTTTGAAGAAAACCCGTCTGTTGCGAAGGCGATTATCGAAAAGGCCCTTCTTGCCTCTAAAGCTAGGAAAGCCGCACAGAAGGCTCGTGAGTTGACAAGGAGAAAAGGTGTTCTCGAGGGTGGAGGATTGCCAGGAAAGCTGGCAGATTGTCAGTCCAGAGATCCCAGTGAATGCGAAGTATATCTCGTAGAGGGTGATTCAGCGGGCGGTTCGGCTAAAACTGGTCGTGACCGCCGTATACAAGCAATTCTACCTTTACGTGGTAAAATCCTCAATGTAGAGAGGCAGAAACACAATCTTGTGAAAGTATTCCAAAATCAAGAAATTCAGACAATTATCAGAGCACTTGGCGCTGGTGTTGGAAATAATCCTGATGATGAAGGTTCATTCGACCCGTCGAAACTTCGATATTCCAAGATTATCATTATGACTGACGCGGATATCGATGGTGCACACATTCGAACTCTGATGCTGACATTCTTGTGGAGATTTATGCGGCCTGCTATTACAGAAGGTCACGTATACATCGCTCAACCCCCTCTATTCCAGTTAACCAAAGGACGTGTTAGCAAGTATGCCTTCTCCGATGAAGAAAGAGACATCATAATCGATGAACTGAAGGGTGATAACCCCAATGCGAAAATCGGTGTTCAGAGATACAAGGGTCTTGGTGAAATGAACCCAGAACAGTTGTGGAATACCACAATGAATCCTGAAAATCGAACTATGTTGAAGGTCACTGTGAAAGACGCTGAAGAATCAGACCGCATGTTCGAGATTCTAATGGGAGAAGATGTTCCTGATAGAAGAGCGTTTATTGAACGCCATGCAAAGGAGGTGACCAACCTTGACATCTGATGAGATTGAAGATATCGAAGACGACGCAGGAATGCCTGACGCTAGTTTGCTAAACCGCTCTTTGAATGAAGAGATGAAAAATTCGTATATCAATTACGCAATGTCTGTCATTATCGGAAGAGCGTTACCAGATGCAAGAGATGGCTTGAAGCCCGTGCATCGGAGAGTATTGTATGGTATGCATGAAGGTGGACACACCGCAGATAAGAAATTCAGCAAATCTGCCCGTTCCGTTGGAGAAGTAATGGGTAAGTATCACCCTCACGGTGACCAATCAATCTACGACACAATGGTTAGAATGGCACAGGAATTCTCATTGAGATACCCGCTTGTCGACGGGCAAGGAAACTTCGGTTCAATTGACGGCGATCCACCTGCAGCTATGCGTTATACAGAGAGCAGGCTGGATAAAATCTCGAAGCACATGCTTGAAGATATCGATAAGGATACAGTCGATTTCCAACCAAACTTCGACGATTCTGAACAAGAACCTACAGTTCTACCTTCACGACTTCCTAACTTACTCTTGAACGGAAGCGATGGTATTGCGGTAGGAATGGCAACCCGCATTCCACCACACAACCTTACAGAAGTGTCCGGCGCTGTTCGGCTTCATGTAGAGACTATCTTGGAGGAAGGAGAAGATAATTCAGGAATGCCCGATTTGTCTATAGAACAATACATGGAACACGTAAAAGGCCCAGATTTCCCAACCGGTGCATCTATTCATGGCATAGATGGAATCTATGACATGTATTCATCTGGAAAGGGAAGATTCCACGTGCGCTCAAAGTGTGATGTATATGATGACGCTAAAGGCAAGAGAATCGTAATTCACGAGATTCCTTACCAAGTAAAGAAGGCAGATATGCTAGTCCAAATCGCTGACTTGGTGACCAAGGGCACTGTAATCGGTATCAGAGATATTCGCGATGAATCTTCGAAGGAAGGAATCAGAGTTGTTATCGAGGTCAAGAATAACGCAGACCCACATGCTGTCTTGAATCAGTTGTTCAAGTCTAGCAGGCTTCAGGAGTCATACTCTGCAAATATGATGGGAATATTGGACGGTAGGCCAGTATTGCTAACCTTGCCAGTTATGCTTCATACCTATGTTCAGCACAGGGAATCAGTTATCGAAAGAAGGGCGATTTATGACCTTGGAAAAGCAGAGGCTAGAGCCCATATTTTGGAAGGATTGGTAAAAGCTCAAGACAGAATTGACGATGTGATCGCTGTAGGAAAAGGCAGTTCAAGCAGAGAACAGTTCGAATCAGTACTCCAAGGAAACGAAGTGTTCCCTGGGATCGAAGCATTCAGTTTCACTGAAGCACAATCTAAAGCTATTGCAGAGCGCAGACTATACCAACTAAGTCGTTTAGATGTAGAGAAGGTACAGAATGAGTATGATGAGTTACAAATCAAGATTACAGATTTGAAAGACATAATTGCTTCAAGGTCAAGGCGTTTGGATATTCTTTTGACTGAAATGGATTCAATGGTCGAGAAACATGGTGATGAGCGCCGTTCACACATCGATCCAATGCCACTTTCGATGGATAGAGAGGACCTAATCGAAGAAAGAGCGATTGTAATCACTCTAAGTGAGGACAACTACATCAGACATACACCTGTTGACACTTTCAGAACTCAGAATCGTGGTGGTAAAGGACTGAAGGGTGTAACCACCAAATCAGAGGATACACCTCAACTGATCCTTTCCTGTTTCAGCAAGGATAGGCTTCTTATCTTTACAGACCAAGGCAGAGTGTACGGCTTGAAAGCTTGGGAAACTCCCGAAGGTAGCAGATTATCTAGAGGTACACACATTAGGAATTTGTTGGAGAGTATTAGAGACGAAGAAAACATAGTTTCCATATTGCCTCTTTCAAAGGAAATTTTAGAGAATCCAGAGGGTCAATTCTTGATGTTTGCAACAAAGATGGGTCTAATCAAGAAAACATCTCTAGCAGAATATGTCAGAATTAATCGAAACGGAAAGTATGCTCTACGCTTCAAGAAGGAAGGAGATTCGCTTGTCAATGTAAGATCAGCTACTGATGAACACGACATTGTAATGATTTCAACAACCGGATACGCCTCTAGATTCAATTGTTCTGCAATCAGAGCATCAGGCAGAGTATCTGGAGGTGTTTACGGAATCAAGGTTGGAGATAGAAAGGGCTCCGGCGGTGGATTTGTTGCTGGTATGGTCTCAATCAATAACTCTGAAACTCAGATTCTAACTCTTTCGAAGTACGGTATGGGTAAGAGAAGTACAATCGGAACGGGAGACAGAGTTCCAATTCTCGATGATGATGGCAATCAGAAGATGACCGAATCCGGTGAGCCGAGGTTTAGTACTGATGGATACAGACAAACACGCCCGGGTGCAAAAGGTGTCAGGACTATGAAGTTAGACGAAGAATTCGATGACATGATAATTAGTGTCAGAAAGATTCCAAACCCAGATGACCATCTATTCCTGCTGACTAAGAAAGGAATGATGATCAGAACCGAGGTTTCTCAAACTAAGAGAACCACTGGTAAAGCTACGAGAGGTACTCGAGTTATGGAGTTGAGAAACAAGGCTAAGGACGGCTACGATGATGAAGTTATTTTCAGTGCACGCCTCCCTGCTGAATTGATTGAATCCAGCAAGGAAAGTGCCGAGGAAGAGTTTGACCTAATCGACCAAAACCAAGACGGCGTTATCGATAAGGATGAATATATCGCAGCGATAGAATCAGGTCTTCTCAAAGAAGAGGAATGACCAATTTTCCGACGGTTTCAAACGCTAAGCGCATCTGTAGCGAAGCAAGCGAGCCTCTGAGGGTGATAAAATGGATGAACAGAATCTAATCTATGACTGGAATGTTGTCGACTATGAATACTCAAGAAACTCAGCAAACCATCCGCATGGCGTTTGGTTTGATGATGAAACATTGAGAGACGGTTTGCAAAGTCCTAGTGCACTGAACCCCTCAATCGATCAGAAGATCGAATTACTAACTTACATGGAAAAACTAGGAATCCAAAAAGTGGACCTAGGGTTACCCGGGGCAGGGCCGTTTCATAGAGAACACATTGACGCAATGCTAACTCACATCAAAGCGAATGACTTCAAAATACGTCCAGGTGCTGCGGTTAGAACCTTAATGAATGATATCGAACCTCTAGTCGAGATGCAAGCAAAGCATGAGATGGAAATCCAAGCAAGCGCCTTCTTAGGAACAAGTCCAATTCGTCAATTTACTGAAGGTTGGACAATGGACAAACTGGTTTCCACTATGGAAAAGGCTGTTTCTTATGCGGTCGACAATGATATTCCTGTTATGTTTGTAACTGAAGATACAACTCGCTCAAAACCAGAGGATGTTAAACTGATTTATCAGAGGGCAATGGAGTTAGGTGTTCGAAGGTTGTGTATTTGCGACACATGCGGTCACGTAACCCCTAATGGAGTTAAGCAGTTACTATCCTTTATCGATGAAGAAGTCATCAAGGATGCAGGGTACAAGCGCAGCGATATTGAGGTGAATTGGCACGGTCACCAAGACAGAGGTCTTGGAGTGGCAAATAATCTAGCAGCTGTTGAAGCAGGTGCTGATGTTGTTCATGGTACTGCCTTAGGAGTTGGTGAAAGGGCAGGAAATGCTCCCCTGGACCAAACTTTAGTCAATCTGTCATTGATGGGAGTCATCAACAACGATCTGTCGTTACTAAGTGAGTATGTTCAGAAAGCAAATGAATACATTCAGGTTCCATTGCCAAGAAACTACCCGGTTTTCGGTCAGGATGCATTTGAGACCGGTACTGGTGTACACGCCAGCGCAGTAATCAAAGCGATTCGAAAAGGAGACATGTGGCTTGCTGATAGGGTGTATAGCGGCGTTCCAGCAGGTGATTTCGGTCTAGAGCAAGTAATCAGAATCGGTCATATGTCTGGCCGTTCCAATATCATTCACTGGTTAGAGAGCAATGGTATGGAAGCTACTGATGAACTGGTGAGCCACTTATTTGAGGTAGCAAAAAGCCAACCAAGAAACATGGAAGAACATGAAATTAGGGAAGCGATCGCTGCTTTCACGGCTTGATTAGGCAGCTTCTTCTTGTTCTGTGTCTTCAGCGTTGATTTGTTTCCATTCAGCATCAACTGAGCCACCAGACCATTCGCCTTCAACTTCGATTTCGACCATTTCGTCTTCTTCTCGCCAGATTGCTTCGCCTTGGCTACCATTTACAATTAGCATACCCCTGTCGTCCATTTGGGTCTTCAAGAGTTCGATGTGTTTTGTAACCGGTAGGAAATGTCCCACCGGATTACCAGCCGTCACGAATGGGTTGGTTGCGGTACAAATCATCAGACCATCTTCCGGTGCTACGATGTCTACTGATAATCCAGGGCTTCCAGGGTCTGAAATCGTTGCAATGACGTCTCCTTTGGTCACAATGCTGCCCGGCCCGACAAACATGTCGAGAAGTCCACCTTCTCCAGCACGAAGCCATGTCGAGCCCCCTGCATTCAATCTAAATCTTGGTCTGGCAGGATTTTTCGGAATGACTTTGAGTGATTTCAGTACGTTAAGACAACCTTCTACAGCAACCTTTACAGCTACTTGGTCTAACTGATTTGCTTCTCCCCCCTCGTAGGTTACTGCAGCAATATCCATTCCGTTAGCGACACGTCTCAAGCTACCTTTTGGAGGTCTGCTGTCGAGGACAACTTCTATTCCGAAGGCCTTTGCTAAAAGATAGGATTCAGGATGAGATAGGTCTCCTCTGATTTGAGGCATGTTTGACCTACCAACCGCAGCGCTATGGAGGTCGATAATTACATCTGAATCATCTATCAGATTCTTTTTGACAGTGCTGGCAACTCTCGACGTAGTGCTACCTTTAGATAGACCGGGAAACGCTCTATTGAGGTCTCTTCCATCGGGGAAATATCTAGACTTTGAGCGATAACCTGGCAAGTTTATGACAGGAACAATTCTAACTGTACCGGCCATTGATTGCGGGTCTAGTTCGCCACCCGGTTCAGTGAACTTAGAAGATAGTAAGTTTGTGCAAGCACTTGGTCCTGTTAACTCATCGCCGTGGGTTGCTCCGATTATTGTAATCACTGGTCCCGGTCTAACCCCGTGGAAAATTGTAACAGGAATTGGCCATGAATCTCCCATGTCCACATCAAGTAGCGGCATCATGATGGTCCTCATTTCACCAGTTTTGATTCTCTTTCTTAGGAATCTAATGTCATTCCAATCAGAAGCTCTGTCCCAGTCAGGTCTCGCTTCTGACTCGTGCTCATCAAGCGCTTTTTTTATTGCCAAACGCCTAGTTTTAGGAAGTTCATTTGCGACTCTTACACGTCGCTTCTTCCCGGCCATGCTTGGCCATCAAACGAGAGGACATCAAGATGATGGATGCGAATAGCAAATCAACCCCCTTTGATAGTGTACACACATGGAGCCGGGAGTTCAACGTCAATATGCGCCCACATCGATTTGTTTTGGATGCGGGCCAGCAAACGAAAAGGGATTACAGATCGATTCTCATAGATGTGCTGAAGGCTTAGAACTCAGGTTTACTCCATCTGAAGAGCATCAAGCGTTTCCTGGTATGATCAATGGAGGGATCATTGGTAGTCTGCTAGATTGCCATGGTAATTGGGCTGCTGCAATCGCTTTGATGGACCAATCAGGGTTGGATGAACCACCTTGTACTGTAACCGCAACATATTCTGTATCACTAAGGAGGCCGACGCCTGCAGGAGTAGAATTGTATGTTCTAGCAGAAGTTGAGGAATTATTTGAGGACAGAGCGAAAATAAAGATGACACTCAAGGCAGAAGACAAGGTCTGTGCAACAGGTAGCGGTTTGTTTGTAGCGGTTAAGGAAGGCCATCCTGCTTACCATCGGTGGTCTTGAATGGTCAAACCAAACAACGCTCAATTGAGAGAATTGATAGAATTACGAAAGTTTGTGATTGAAGTCATGACATCGATGGGTGTTTGGAGTGAAGAACTACTTACTAAGTTGACTAATGTCGATTTAGGCGTGTTGAGAAAAAATGCTACCCAACGTCATGGTGTAACGAGATGGCGCCAAGGAATTAGAAATCCTACAATGCCTGAAGAAGTCAAAGTAATCGAATTGCATCCAAGACTGCTTTCCTCTGAATGGAAACCCTATGCCGCTTGGGTTTTACATCACGAATTTGTCCATGCTTTAGGTTACACCGCTCATGACTCGACATTCCGGTCACTAGAGCGATTGTGGCCAAGTAAAGAGGCTTCCAAGATGGGAATGAAATTCACAGAAACCCTGCGAAAAGAGAAAGCAAAGTGGTTATGGGTTTGTGATAAATGCAAAAAAGAATACCCTCGGCAAAAGAAGGCTATGGGGAAGTACATGTGTAAATCCTGTAGACAGGTTTTACGAGATGTGCCCATAAATGCGTCACAGTGATTAGTATACCACTCAGACAACGCAACATGCGGAGCAAACTCACTGTCTTGCTCCTTCTTATTCTTTGCACACCAAATGTCAGTGCAGCCATTGATTCAGAGGATGATGGTGGGGAACTTTGGTTCTCATGTAACGACGTCAACGATTGCTCTTTAACTGAATTTCATACTGGGGAAGAGAGTATTAGTGGTAGTGTGAACTCAGCTACTCCAATCTCTCCGTCAACTGTTTTCATCGAATTACCAATGACTCCTTCACAAACTGAAATCGCATTAATCCCTCAAGAGATTGATGAATTGCAGATTGATTTACGGTACCAAGATGACCTAGTGGGTATTTCTAGACCGGACTTAGAGGTGACTATCATTATTGCACAGTCTACAACTGTAATCGAATTCCAAGGGGATTCAAATCCTGCAGATGGTATGCAGGGTGCGTACAAAGTAAACGATGAACCACTAGATCTTGCTGGTGACCGTCTACTGTGGCCAGGGGAAGAAATCAGAATTTTACTACAGTTTGAAGTCGAGAGGCCAGGAACTTGGCAGTTGAATCTCAGAGGTGCTTCTTACATGTTCCTCGACATAATTTGGTCGGAGGATGTCGATTCTCGAGATGTCGATGAACCGTCCTCACATGCATCTCCTCGCCAAACAGAATTGGATACAGTTCACTATGGTGCGTTGGTGGAAGATGATTGGGATTGCTGGTCTTTTGATGTTGAAAATCACGAAATAATGACGATTACAATCGAGTGGGAAGAGGTACCATCCGAGATAGAACAGAATCATGGCAGGCCCGATCTGATTTTACCGGATAACCGCCTTGCACCTGTACCGGAATTAGAAACAGAAGTAGTAAACGGCGTAACGAAGAGTACATGGAAGTGGAGAGCATTACCTGTTGGAGAATATGATTTCTGTATTGGTGGTAAACTGAATTCGTTTCAGCCCTACAAGTGGATTGGATTAATCGCATTCGAGAGTTTGGGCCCCACATCTCCCGATGGATTTGATTATTCTTCATGGGAATGGGAAGGTTATGGAATGAAGGCTGACCAATATGGGTCAGTGGAATTGGATGGAACATCCGGAGTGATGGTTCTAGTGTTATCATTCGCTATTTTGCTTGGTCTGGTCATTGAATTGAGGGCTGAAACAACATCACGAGCGGTAAGATTCGGTATATTTGTTCCAGGCGTTCTTGTTTTATTCCTTAGTGGAATAGTTTCTCCAATGTGGGCTATAGCAGGAGAAATGCCATCATCAGATGAGATTACTTTAGATGAGTTGATTGAAAATCGTTTAGACCAAATTTGGCACGCATCACACCCAAATGCTCCAGCCTCGTCAAAAGCTTTGCATGTTGGTTCAACATTCGGTATGTTGGATGGAGAGACCCTTTCCTTGAGACTGGTTGCGGATTCTGCCTGGCCTTTGGACGATGGAAGATGGCAACTCTACATTCCAGAATTTTATGAGTTAGATTTTGAATCAAAGATTTTTGCAAAGGTTGCAGAAAAATCAGAAACAAGCCCAGTAGATGATTTACTTGATTCTCATTCGCGTTCGTTCATTCTTCTTGCAGCAAGAACCTTGATGTTGGATATACTGATGCTAGAGGCATTGCTTGTTGTTGATGATTTGCCCACTTCGAATGTTATTCTTTTTGAAACAGAAATGGTTGAATCGAGAAAACTTGGTTCGATTCAGGAACCGGCATGGGGTACAAGGCCGGCAGACGTACCTGAGGGAAGATGGAGGCTTATGCAGGAAAACCTCTATCCCAACCTAGTTTCGATCGTTTTGCTAGATGGTATAAAGGATGATTTAGAATTCAGGATTAAGATAGACAATGAAATAAATCACAATTTGATGTATTCAACAAATTCAGTGAAGCCATCAGAACCACTACTTGAATCACAATACGTTTGGGTAATTATAGGAATAGCTCTGATATTGCTAGGTATTGGAATTGAAAACAAACGCAGAACTAATGCCAAGAATATTCTAAGCCAGTTTGCTCTTGAAAACAAATGGGATTAGTCATCTAAACTCTTGAGAATCTTTTCGACCTCTTCAGTGATTTCACCACTTTCTAGTGCCTTGGTTAATTTGTTCTTCTTTGCCTTAGATAGCCCTTCAGCAGCATTTACGATCATTACTTTCTCATCATCAGTGACCTTGCCATCAGCAAGAGCTGACTTTATCGCACTCTTTACTGCCATCTTTGCAGCGTCTTCATCACTTATTCCCAAGGCAGTCTGAATCGCTTTCAATTCTTCTAGTTCCTTGTCAGTGATCACACCGTCTGCAAAAGCGTTCTCATATTCTTTGACTAGGAACTCTGTGTAAGCTTCAGGGTTTAGGATAACATCTCTGATTAAACCATAATCGATGCTGCCTTGTTTTGAACCCATCTCTAGCAAAACAATTGATTTTCTGACTTCCTTAATTGCCATGTCTTTCAATCCATGACCTGCCCAAATTATGCCTGAAACCGTAACCGCTGCAGCGAACCATCTCATTACATCAGGGTCTACTAAATCGCCTGGCGAAATTAACTGGAAAATTCCAATTACGGCCATCAGTGAACCTGCTATGACCTCAAACCAGTCATTCAAATCCGCCTCATCATCGAAGACTGAAAGTCTCTCGTCAACCAAAGCATCGTCACTGCCCATGTTGTTACCACACACAAAATAGGACTTAGCAGTGTCGGCTAATCAATCGCTTACCTTTTGGACTATTGACACTTCAAACGACCATGGGTGAACCGGAGAGGTCTGTTTCAAATCTCGGTTTGCCCGTTGACTTCACAAATTTCATCAAAAAAGATTGGGGTATCGACACATTACATCCACCACAAGCAGATGCCATGCCTTCAATACTTCAAGGCAAGAACACCATGGTGTGTATACCGACTGCTAGTGGAAAGAGTTTGGTAGCCTATATGGGAATTGTCAATCAGTTATTGACGGTCAATCCTGGTTCAAGAGGGATATACATCGTTCCATTGAAGGCACTTGCAACAGAGAAATTGGAAGAACTAAAGCAACTTGGTGAAAGCCTTGGCCTAAAAATCGGTTTGGGGATTGGAGACGCACCGAGTGAAACTAGACAAATCGATGATTGTGATATTCTTGTATGCACCAGTGAAAAATTAGACTCGTTAATGCGCTCAAAGGCAGAAGTATTGCGGAGGGTTTCGGTCGTTGTTGCAGATGAGTTCCATCTCCTAAACGACAGCCACAGAGGACCTACGATGGAAATTAATTTGGCTAGAATCAGACACTTGTTGCCAGAGGCTCAAATAATCACATTATCCGCTACAGTGGGTAATTCTCAAGATTTAGCAGATTGGCTCAACAGCGATTTGGTAGTCTCTGAATGGAGGCCAGTAAGCCTAGAGTATGCTACATTGGCTGAACTGGATTTAGAGCCAAGAGCGATTCAAAAAAGTGAGTTCTCATCAAGTTCAAACCTAGGGCCGCCGAGGACCCTTGATGGTCCAAAATCGCATATTGCTTGGGCTGCATTGAGCGATGTATACGAAGACGGTGGTCAGTTACTGGTGTTTGTATCTTCAAGAAGATCTGCCCAATCTGAAGCAAAGAAATTAGGTCAACGTATGGAGAAGTATCTTCAGAAAAATAATCCTGAAGTATTACCGAAACTTAGGGAATTATCTCAGCGCTTAGCGAGGTCTTCCAACTCAGCAATGGGCGATACACTTGCAGAGTGTGTGAAAGGTGGTGTTGCCTTCCATCATGCGGGTCTGATGCACGCTCAACGAACAGAAATCGAAAACGCGTTCAAAGAACGATTATTGTATTGTCTCAGCGCAACTCCTACCTTGGCAGCAGGAGTAAATCTCCCTGCTAGACGAGTTCTTGTTAGAGATTTGAAACGGTTTGATGACGGGATGAGCCGGCTATTACCTGTAATGGAAGTTAAGCAGATGCTCGGAAGAGCAGGTCGCCCTAGATACGACCCAGTGGGAGAAGCTTGGTTAGCATGCAAAGGTGGTGACCCAAGACAAATGGCCGACGAAATCGCAGACCGCTACATTCACGGCCCCGTTGAAGATATCACATCGAAATTAGCTGCAGAACCTGCAATGCGTTTTCATCTTCTATCATCAATTGCTACGGGGGGACTCCATACAAGAAGGGCGATTGGTGAATTCTTTGCTGGTACCTATCTTGGCCACACTCAAACCAATTCATACCTTCAAGAAACAATCGACTCAATGCTAAGGTGGTTGGTTGAAAAAAGGTTTATTCGAAGGACAAATATTGGTGTGGAAGAAGAAGATTGGGATGATGAATTACCGTCTTGGGTCGATGCTGCTCAAGCAGCATCTGGCGTTTCAATGAGCAAGAAGAAATCCGTAGAGCCCGTAGAAGCAACCTTTGGATTCCAGAGAGCATCGAGAATTTCAGTTCAGACCTCGACTTCACTTGAAATCGAGGCTCTTGACAATGAATACGAAGCAACTCCGATGGGAGAGAGAGTGGCTCAATTGTATATCGACCCACTCTCTGCTGACATATTGCTTGAGGGCTTGCGTCGTGCAGTTAGGAGAATTGTTCGTAATACACTTCCAGTGACCAGTTTCTCACTTTGTCATCTAGTTGCAGCAACCCCAGATTTTATTTCGCTGTGGCCTAAATCAAAGGAACTTGAATTTGGAAGCGATTTGAGGCAAAAAGCAGCAATTGTTGAGGATGAATTATTGATTGAAAGTCCGATTGATGAAAGGGCTATGGGAATGGTCAAGAGTGCTTGGTGTACGGAATTTTGGTATGAAGAGAAAGACTTGAGGGAAATCGAAAAAGAACTGGGTGTAACTCCTGGTGATGTATATTCTCGAACAGATTTGATGGGATGGCTTCTACTTGCTGCTAGGGAAATATTGCTAAGAGACGATGTATTTGCCGAAGAACATCTAGGCTATGTTGCAGATTTGGCAGGATTACTTGAATTAACAAGGGCTAGAGTGCGAGCAGGCTGCAAAGAGGATTTACTACAACTTGTTCAGGTCAGAAACGTTGGAAGAAATAGAGCTAGGACTCTCTCAGAGATGGGAATAAGAACCCCTGCGGACTTACTTGCAATGTCTGCAAAGGATTTAGACAAACTAAAGTCGAAGCGTGGATGGGGCCCAATTTTGGTAGAGAGAATACTAGATTCTGTAAAGAAAATTTCAACAAAACACGAAACTAAGCAATCTCGAAGCGATGATGAACCTCTGCCTGGAGAGCGTCAGGGTTGAAATTGTGAATGCTTTCCGGCAATTGTGTCCCCGCCAGCATTTCCATGCAAGAGAGTGGTTCTTAGCGAGCCTTGCGTTGACCCAAGGGCGCTTGCTATGACGTGGATAGAGAATAGAGAATCGGAGAATTGGGCGCTCATCAGCGGCACATGTCTTGCGAGTGATGTTCATGGCTGGGTCGCTCATGAAGTTCTAATGCGAAACAAAGAACGAGGTAAAATGAAATCAAATTCACTTGATGGTGAGTTTATCAGGCTACTATCAGGCACACATCACATTGCTACTAGTTTCAAAAGAGCAGGTCTTTGTGAAGGTGATGAAACAGCTTGGATAGTAGATCTGTCATGTGAACAATCTGATGAGATATTCGCCAAGCACGCTGAAAAGATGAACTTTGAAATCATAGATGAGCGACCAAATATTTCAATTTTTGATGCTGCAAGAATGGGTATTGAGGGAGATGCTTCAGAGGATGCTGCAATAGGACATATCCACCTCTCAGATTTGCGCTAGAACTCGTAAATGTGAAAGAGCCCCGACTGCACCGGGTATTCATGGTGGTCGCAACTCGGCAATCAGATTCGATGTTCTCTAGTGGGAGATTACTAGATGAAGACAAAATAAACAAGGCACTAAACAATGCTTCAGAATTAGGCGCAGAATATGCAGAGATAAGATTGGTCAGTCAAACCACCAACACTGCTTCTCTCAAAGATGGAAAGCTAGAGCGCGCAATTCCTGGAGAAGAAATAGGCGTAACAATGAGGATACTTGCCGATGGTGCTTGGGGAGTACACTCAACAAGTGACATTTCTTCAATTCCAGAGCAAGTTGAGTCGACACTAAGGCTAGCAAAAGCTGTTGCAGCACGTCGCTCTTCATCCCAACTTCCAGTAGGCCTAGCGGAGGTTCCAATAATCGAGGACGTGACTCATTGGAGAAGTGTGAAAGATGTACGTGATACTGATTTGGATACCCGAATCGAGATGATGCTGGCTATCGACAATGAAGCCAAAGACCATGAAAACATCGTATCAACCTCCACAGGTTGGTCGGATGAACACATCCACACCGAATTGATGACTACTGAAGGAATGAACAGAGTCTGGTCGTTTCAAAGGAGCCTAATCAACGGTATGGTCACAGCACGAGAAGGCTCTGACGTTGTCTCCTATAGAATGAGGCATGGCGGTGAAGGTGGGCTCGAAGTTATCGAGTCATGCGACCTCGGCGAAATGGGTAGAAATGCAAGAATTTCAGCACTACGGCTATTGAAGGCTGAGAGAGCACCATCTGGTAAAATGCCGTTAGTAGCGGATAGAGATCTTACAGGAGTATACATCCACGAAGCTTTGGGACATCCATGTGAGGCTGACTTAGTCGCTGCAGGCGACTCATGCTTGGAAGGCAGACTTGGTCAAACAATCGGCTCAGAGATCTGCACAGTCGTTGATGACCCGACTATGCGTGGAGGCTATGGGTGCTACCCCGTAGACGATGAGGGTGTCAATACAAGGCCAAAGAACTTGATTGTGAACGGAGTGCTAACCGAATATCTCAATCACAGAGAAACCGCACACAGATACGATTTGGACCCTAATGGCGGAGCTAGAGCACAAGATGGTCTACACCATCCGCTAGTAAGAATGTCCAACACTGTGATTCAAGGTGGTACTCACAAAGACCTTGATGAACTGATTGAAGACATCGAATTCGGAGTTTACGCTTGCGGTAGCAGAGGCGGCCAGGTAGATACTGGTAGAGGCTCATTCCAATTCGCAGCACAAGAAGCATGGATTATTGAAAATGGTTCATTGTCACGTCCAGTGAAGGATGTCAGCGTCTCGGGAATGACCCTTGAAATTTTGAAGAATGTTGACGGCCTAACTCGAGACGCATACCTTGGTTCACCAGGATTCTGTGGAAAAGGCCAAACTGTCCCAGTTGGCGATGGCGGTCCGCTAATGAGAATTAGGGAAGCATTGGTGGGATGATATGATTCCAGATGATGCAGTTGAACGCTTGATGGATTCAGCGCTAGAGATTGGAAAAGCCTGTGATAGTGAAGGAATTTCCCAGTGGGAAATTTTTGCTTCGCAAGGATATGGCCACTCCCTTGATATCGAAGCTGGAAAAATTTCCATGGCTTCAGGCGGTGGCGAAGGTGGATTCGGAATTCGAATTGTAGAGGATGGAAGGTACGGTTTTGCTCACTTAGTTGACCCTTCTTCAGCATCTCATGCAATCGGGCAAGCAATTAGCATAGCAAGAAAATCTCCTTCGATTGATGGCTTTGAATTACCCGGTAATCATTCTGCTACCAAGGTTGGTGGCATGAAAGATAAAGCAATTCTAGACATGGGTCCAGAAGACCTCTTGGCACAAGGTGACCAGGTGCTTACTAGAGTCTCTGAGTTAGATTCTAGGGCGGTTGCCGTAGGCGGAGGAGTAGGAGTAGGTGCTGGTGCAGGTGCCATAGTTACAAGTTCGGGAATCGAAGATGGAGGAGTCTATACTTCACATGGAATAGGCATTCATGTTTCAATAGATGAGAATGACCAACTTACATCTTCGTATGAAGGAGAATCATCTAGAACTCTTCTCAAGGATTTGACTGCGTGCGTTGACAAAGCTGTTCATTGGTCTCAAATTACTCGTGAAAAGGTTTCAGGAAAAGGTACTCAAGACTGTCCAGTCTTGATGACATCTGACGGTTTTTCTCCTCTATTTTCAGTAGTTGTCCCATCTGCAATCAAAGGAGAAAGACTTGCCAGAGGCGAGTCCTTCTGGTCCGGGAAAATGAATGAACGTGTGATTGCTGACCACCTTTCCTTAGTAGACGACGGCCTGATGGAAGGTGGTATGTCATCTGGCTCGAGGGATGATGAGGGTGTTCCAAGCAGAACTCAAACAATAGTTGATTCCGGCAGATTGACTGGGGAATTATGGTCCACCCGGGATGCTGCAAAACTAATCTCTGAAGGCAAGGTAGATTCTGCGCAAACAACAGGCTCCGCATCAAGAGGAGGTCACACAGCACCTCCAATTTGCGGATGCAGTGATTTGATTCTATCCTCTTCTGCAAAAACTCATTCAAGGGATCGTCTAGTCGAAGAAATGGAAGAAGGATATGTTGTCCACAGCGTTATGGGCGCACATACTGCAAATCCAACTAGCGGGGACTTTTCTGTAACTACTTCTACGATTTTACGAGTTGAGGGTGGTGAGATAATAGGTGCTCTATCGCAAGCTGGCTTTTCCGGGAACATGGCTAAGGCGTTATCCGGTAGGGTTGTATTAGGTGACTCGTCAATACGCAAGGGTTCATACAGTACCGGCTCAATGCATGTACCTGATGTGCTAATGATGGACGGTTTGAGAATTAATCCTGCTTGATTAGTTTACTTTCACTTTGTTGAAAATCTTGCAGACATCTTCATGAACCTTCTCCATTAGTCATTCAACTCCACGGAGGTGAAAGGGAGTGTCCAATAGATTCAACCAACCAGCACGAAAGCCCAACCACCCGTCCTGCGACGGGCCAGAAATCGAAACTGACCGTCGAGGTGTCACAGATGTCTGATTATGACGCACATGTGGCTGAGGTCATCAATCAGGTCCCTGAAGCTGATCCTGAAAAAGTTGCAGAGGCTTTCGCTAGGTACGAGAAAGACTTCTTGATTCCTCCAGAGGATGCGATGAGGTCAGTACTGAGAAGATTCCAATCTGATACAGGTACTCCTGCGCAGACCAATCAGCAATCCGGTGGTAATCAAAGACAATCCTTGCCAATCAAGAAAGTTGAGAAGTTGTCAGACCTCTCCGGTGACGACAGGAATGTCGAAATTGAAGTTGAAGTGGTAACTCATAATCCTAGAACAACAATGGTAAGAGGAGAAGAAAAAATTGTACCATATGGCTTGATTGAAGACCAGCCATGGTCAGAAGGCGGGGAGAGAACTAGATGGGAATACAAAGACTGGGGCAACAACCCAAACCTCGCCCCAGGTGCAGTAGTGAGACTCGAGGGAGTGTCTGTAAACGAGTATCAAGGCAAGATGTCTATTAACATCAATCAAGCTAGCAGAGTTGTAGTTTTACGCGAAGGAGTCAGAACGGTAACAACTCCTGGTGAACCTGTTGAGATTTCTAGCATCAAATCTGAGGGTAACGTCACAGTAGTTGGTCGTTTACTTGCAAGCAGAAATGATGTGATTCATCGCAGGGATGGCTCTGGTTCTATAGACGTTGTAAGAGGAAGAATTGCCGACGATACTGGCGCAATAGGATTCCTATCCTGGGAATCGTTCGACCATGAGGTTGGCTCACTACTAAAGATAGAAAACGCTCAGGTAAACGTCTTCAGAGACACTCCGGAAATCAACATTGGTTCATCCTCCAGAATCGAAATCTATCACGATTCAAATTTCGCATCGGCTGAAGACTTAGTGGCTAGATCTGTAAGTAAAATCGAGGACCTAAGGGACGGTTCGAGGGATGTAGAGATTGTGGTCGAAATTCAAAAAATGATTAGAAGAGACTTCCAAGGAAAGGATGGAGAATCTAAGAGCGTCTGGTCCGGAGATGTTGCTGACCCCACTGGTAAGTGCAGAACTTCAATGTGGGAAGAACCACCATTCGATTTCGAATCGACCCCCGTAATTGTAAGAATCAAAGGTGCTAGAGTTAGGGCATGGCAAGGTGTTCCAGACATCACCGTAGACAACAGTTCGCAGGTTGAAGTTCTCGCTGGTGCACCATGGGGCGAAGACGTAGACCTCGCAAATAATTTCGTAAGCGTTGAATTGGATGAATTGGCCTCCGGTGCAAGTAGAGTTGGAATCTCAACACAAGGTACAATCGTGTCGATTAGAGAGGATTCCGGAATTATCTATCGATGTACTGAGTGTAGAAGAGTACTGAGGGATGGAGAGTGTGCAACTCACGGCTCGCAGGAAGGAAATATGGATGTTAGATTACGTATGGTTCTTGACAATGGTAAATCGACGATTTCCCTTATTGTCAACAAATCTGCAACCGAATCATTACTTGGAATGAGCCAGGCTGATATTTCGTCAAACGTTTCAGAAAATGGAAATATGCAATTCATTCAAGATTTGAGAGAAAAACTTCTCGGAAGAGAATTGCTTGCAAATGGCAGAACCATAGTAGATGAGCAAGGCGCAATGCTACTTTCAGATGATGTTGAATTAATTGAGACAGATTCGGTCCTTGCCGCCTCTGAATTGCGCTCAAAGTGGGGGGTGGTTTGATTGCAGCCTGCTAGAAGAATTAGAAGACAACCAGCGTGGCCAATGCTAGCATCAGAGTTCAGTGATTCAACACTTAACCAACAAGGTTCAGGAGAATTTGACCCCATGTTCATCATAACAAAACTCGGAGCTAAAGTCAATAGAGTCATTGTGGCTGGTATGCTGGAAAGATTGGATCCCCGTGAGACATCGAATGGCTCCACCTTGTGGCAAGGACAACTCCGAGACCCTTCCGGACTGCACTTCTTCTCCGTGGGGGATTACGCTCCAGAATCCATGAGAGAACTGACAATACAACTGTCATCTAGAATTGAAGATGGAGAGTCAATAATGCTGCTAATGACTGCAAAGGCTCGCTATTTCCAAAATGAAGAGGGTGCGGTTTACACCAGTCTACGCCCAGAAGAAGCAGCAATCGTAACAAGAGAGGTCTACAGAAACTGGTTAGTTAGTGCTTGCAAAGGTATGCTAGAGAGAATGGACATGCAAGAAAAGGCGATTTCTCTAGAGAAGACAACCAATGCATTAGCGGCAGCAGGTATTCCAGAGAACATGAGAGAGGGACTATTATTGGCGGGTGAGCATTATGGTGAAATTGATACAGAGTCATATCGTTTGAACATAATGAATGCTCTAGATATTGCAGAAGATAAGGTTCCGTCATTCACTCCAAATAACCCTCCCAAATCTCAGGCCAGTTTAGAGGTAGAAGAGCATGAAAGCACCCAAGAAGAGGCACCAGCACCAGATGGTGAAATTGACCTGAACCAAGTCTTACTTGATCTAATTTCCAGATTAGACCAAGGAGAGGGAGTCGATTTCGACACTCTATTGTCAAACGCCGCTGCTCGAGGTCATGATAGAGACGCATCCGAGGCAGCGCTGGATGACTTGACTGAGGATGGCACTGTGCACGAGCCAAGATTTGGTTGGTTTAAGATTACAAATTAATCTTCAATTCCAACAGGTTCAAGTCCCATTCGCGTTCTCGCTTGAAGTAGGTGAGCCCATGGCAGGAACAGATTTCTTCATTCGACCGGCAAGTGGTACTTCAAGTTCTGATTGGCTGAGACTACCAAATGCAGACATCAGTGTCTCGATTTCCAGAAGAATCACTAGAACAGTTCTTCACGGTGGAGAAGGAGATGATTTGGTTGACGAAGGTGCAGAATCAGCGATTTATGTTATCAGAGGAGAGATGGACTTTGAAGAGTACAAGAAAATTCTGAAAATGTTCAGAAGCGGCCAGCCTTACATTCACGACCCATTTGAGGAGAGGGATGTCAAGTGCGTATTCGGCAAAATTGATTACGACGGCTCAACTAAGATATACACCTTTGAATTAATTGAAGATATTAGGTGAGGGATTTAATGCGTTCACTAGACGAGTCCAGAGAAATTCTCTATGTGATTAGAACTTTAGATGTTCTAATGGGCTCCGGAGTCGGTCTTGAAGCTGCAATACACTCAATCTCTCAGGGTGGTTACGGAATTATATCCAAAGATTTTGAAGGATTGATGGAGAACATCAACAAAGGTCGTCCGTTAGAAAAAGAACTCCGCGGCCTTTTGAAAAAAGCAGAAACAGATGGATACAAGCGAGTGATTAACACTATGTTGAACAACGTCACTCAAAACACTGACATTATTGAAACCTTGAGAAAGCAGGGAGAGAGAATGGAAGAGACAAGGACAGAGAGTGTCAAGGAGTATATCGAGGAGTTGGGAGGTGTGCCCGAAACCTTGCTATCCATCGGCATGATTGGTCCGATTATTCTGTCTATTCTAGGTATAGCACCTCAATTAATGGAGGATGCAGAAGAATTGTTTGGTCCAATGGACCAGGGCATGATTATGAGTATTGTCAACGTAGGTTTGTTCCTAACTTTGTTGGGAATGGCAATGATTGGTCTAAAGGCCCACACTAAAGATCCGGGGTTGTGATATATGCTATTCTCAATCCTTGAAATGTTTAGAAATGAGCCTCTCTTGCTATTCATCATCACACTCAGTGTGGCATGTGCAATCGGTGGAATACCTCCCATATTGGAAAGAGTCCGCAGAAGAGGCATTGAGAACGATTTACCTGCAATGCTTGAAGCACTTTCAGATTCTCTCGGAGCGGGCTTGGGTCTGCAACAAGCCATGATGGCAGAAGCGGATAGAAACACTGGAGCACTTGGAAAACTCTTGAGAGAAACCTTGGCTGAAAGCCATGCTTCTTCATTCGACGCTGCCCTAGCAAGTTTTGCAACAAAATCGCGCTCCTCACAAGTTCAAAGGGTAATGCATCTGATGTCTACCGCTATAGAACAAGATGCTCCTCTGCAAAATATTCTTGCAGACATGTCAAGAGATTACGAAAGACTCAATGATTTAATGAACCGTAGAGAGTCAGATTTGATGGGACGCTCGATCCTTATCATCATGTTTGTTTCAGTTGGACTGCCCTTCCTAATCGCATTCATCGTTGGATTATTCGCACCAAGAACCCAAGGGTTCCAACTCGAGTCATTCAATTCCTCATTCACACTGTTCTTTGGAGCAGCATCTTTTGTTGCCATCTGCGTGAGCGGTAGAATGCTTGGTAGAATGCGTTCAGCACTTTGGTGGGCGCCCTTGTGGATGGCGGTTTCTATGTCGATCTATCACGTCGGTGTCTTGGTAATTGGAGGTTAGAGTATGGAGCAAATTTTGGAGCAATATGGAAGAGTTACTGTTTACATGGAACCAAATCATCCCTCACCGATGTATCACGTCGACGGAGGAGTTGAACCAAACCCATATGGTAATCTTGCAGTATTGCTCGAAGACGACAATCTGGAAGAAATAATGTACAACGGTGGTGCACAATGCGTCAAAGTAGCACACAGGGACCACGGTATGTGTAGGACCAATGTTTGGGTAGATGATCAGCAAGGTCTAGAAGTTGCAAGGAATATTGCAGCATTCACATCAGTTCCACTCGGAGACGGTCCAGGCATGGTTCCTATCTTCGATGGAAGACTTCCGGATGGAAGCCGTGTAAACGGGACAATCCCGCCGGTTTCTCCAGATGGACCGACTTTGACGATCAGAAAATTCCGTGAAGACCCACTAACCATGATTGATTTGATTAAATTTGGAACCGTTAATCTAAGGCTTGCAGCAATGATGTGGGTATGGATTGAAGGTTTGGACAGCAGGCCTGCAAATTTCGTAATTGCAGGCGGAACAGGTTCAGGTAAAACCACTACACTCAATTGTCTTGGAATGTATATTCCATGGCATAAGCGCCTTCTAACTGTAGAAGACACGGCTGAATTGCAGGTTTACCACGACCACTGGCTGAGAATGGAAACACGCAGAGAGAGGCCCGATGGTACTCCTGCAGTTGACATGAACGATTGTCTAAAGTCAAGTTTGCGTATGAGACCGGACAGAATAATCGTGGGTGAAGTAAGGTCTAGTGAGTGTGCTACTTTGCTTACGGCAATGAACACAGGACACGATGGTTCATTCGGTTCACTGCACGCAAACACTGCAATGGAGACCATTACGAGAATGATTAATCCTCCAATGAACGTTCCGCCAATTATGCTTACTGGTTTGGACCTGATTATCATCCAAGCTAGGCTGTATGTAAATGGTAAGACTGCAAGAAAAATCACAGAAGTTGCTGAGGTTGCAGGAATGGAAGGCGATAAGCCCCGATTGAATGCAATTTGGAAATACAACGCTGCAACAGATAGGATTGAAGAAACAGGAATTCCTTCCAAGATGAGGGAAACGATTTGTACAGCAGCTGGAATAACTCCCGCTCAATTTGAGCAACACGTAAAGCAGAGGGAGCAAATCCTGGGTGATCTGCTAAATCGAGATATCAGAGATATTGAAACAGTCACCAAGGTCATCCAAGGTTTCTACGCGTCACGTTAATCGTGAGAGAGTTTTAGTCTGGCGAGTAAATCGTCTACACCGTCGATTTTCGCTCGCATCGAACTTACTCTATCTGCAGCATCAGCAACCGATTCAGCAAGTTCTGTCTCCTCGTGAACCTCTTCCTCATCCTTTGATTTGAATTGCTGTGCAAGCCTTTTCAAATCTGTAATGATAGAATCAACTTCGGTATCGCTTACCTTGATTCCGGGTGCTAGTCGAGGGATTTCACTTGGTGAAATGTGCCCTAATTCAGCACCGACAACTCCTGCAGCAGCAACCACTCTTGGCCTTAATTCTGCATTGTTAACGTCGTATCCTTTCTTGTCTAGGAATCTTATGACCAATGCTTGCTGTGATTCTCCAAACACGCCTTCTGATTTTTCTAGAATAGTTTCTACTAACTGCTCGAAACCTTCGATGTTCCTTTCTAGACGGTCTAGCGTCCTCCTGTCATTCGGACCTAAGTGAATTGCTCCATGCTGGAGGAGTCTGATGACTCTAGTTCTCCTAGCATTCTTTGGATTGGATGATGCAATTTCTTCATCAAGGGATACCTGTAAGTCGAATAATGCGTGCAATCTGCCTGAAACAGAAGGTAGTCTGAGGTCTAGTTGCATTCCTCTTGCAGCCTCCTCAAATGCCATTCTTGCTTTTACCATCTCACCATCATTAGTTGCGATAATTTCAGGTAACATCTCTCTAAGGCGAGATCTTGAATCTTCGAATTTACGCAAAGCTTCTCTTTCTCTCCAAGAATTTGGCATTGAATGAATAGCGTCCTTTTCCTGTTTTGCCATATCGTCAAGGTATAGCAGTCTACCTTTGACAAAATCAATTACATCTGGGCCGTCAATCTCAAAACCATAATCTGCAAGACTAGACATGAATGCGTTCACGTCTTCAGAGTCGTCGATTGTTCCAACGAGCAAGAAATCTCTGCACAATGCATCAATTTCAGCGATTCTTCCTTTTATTTCCATTATGGAGGTAGTAACTCTAGGAGGTGCTGCCACCTCTTCTGCGGGTAGAGGTACAGATTTCTGTTCAAAGACAGGTTCAGGTGCAATGGCAATCATTTCGACTTCTTCAATAATCTCGACTTCAGGAACCTCTTCGACCTCGTCGATATCAATCACAATCGCTTCAAGCGGCTCAATTACCGGTTCAGGAGATAAAACTACCATTCTCGGTCCACTTTCTTCATCTGAAGGGAATGGAATTTGGATAAGTTTGGGAGTACCTCGTGGTCTGCGGAGACTTTTCTTAATCTGGCCCCAATGTCCTGATTGAGCAGTAAGGACCCCTGCAACTCTCATCAACAGGGCTTGTTTTGTTCCAGACCTCGGCAGGTCAAGCCTCGAGCAGAGTTCATGCAGTTGGTCTCTAGATAGTGAATCGAGTTTTTCTGGAGTAAGTTGCTTAGCGTCGTGATTTAGGTGCAAAAATAGCCTCTGCCTTCTCTCTCTTATAGAGCCGGATTTTTTCACTCCGAATACAGCCAAAACGTCACCTAAGTCGTTGTTCAGGATAGACATTATTCCCTCAGGACTTAAATCCCACTCATCAAGTACGAGTTCTGCGATTAGTTTGGCACGCAATACTTCAACAGAACCATTTTTTGAAATTCCATGCTGTGCACAGATTTCCTTCAGGCGGTCTAATCTCGCCCGATGAAGTTCAGAAAGTAGGGTTTGCTTGTCCTCCATCCGCATACCTCTTGAATCTCCTCCACTCCTCTCCATATTTGAGGTTACACCTACGAGAGAAGCAAAAAAGCCACATTCCGCGGGTGAATTTTCGTACTGAGCATGCTTAATTTGCTATCGTCAAAAGCAACACCTTGAAACGGTTCGATATGCAAGCATCTTCGAGGGCGGAACATGGGTCGCTATGAAAGAGCAGCCAAATCCTCCCTAAAAGAAGCGACAGCATTGGCTTCTGGAATAATTGACTCCGTTAGGCAGGACCTTCGAAGAGAGGAAGCTCGTCTTGAAGGCGAGATGAGAGACCGTGTTGAATCAATTCAAGGGATATTAAACGAAGTTGCCAGTATCCAAGATGCAATTATTGCCGGTTCTTCTGAGATTAAACGAGAATTGGAAAAAGCAAGGAAGAGGTTAGTAAAATCCGGCGATAGAGAACTAATGGTAACTCAAATTATAGGCGCTGCAACAAGATTAGGAGAACTCAGAGCTTTGCACAATGATGCAGTTCAACGAATCCAAGGTGCTTTGGCAAGGCCACCATCTGCAGTAGATATCATAGAAAGAATGACCAAAGATTTGTTGAAATTATCGGGTTCTTGGGAGGCATATGCAAGGGAAGTTGACGAAGCAATTGCAGATGTTGTGGATGCAAATGCCCCAGTCGAAATGATTGAGTTACATAGGGAAATGAACAATAACGGGTATGATCTGATTCTCGCTGGTGAGGACCGTGATGAGCAAAACATCGAAGCCCAGAGAGCAAAGATAAGACAGTTATCAGGTGAAGATCAAATTTGATCATTGATAATCTTCTTCTCTGAATAATGGAGAATATATTCTATCCTCTGACAACCTACCTTTTGTCAATAGTTCATCGATGTAATCATCCATCAATTGCTTCATACGGCCTCGTTTTTCCTCCTCGGGAATTTCTCTAGCAATCTTGAGTATTTGTTGCCAATTTACCACTAGAGTTTGGATTCCAGAATGGCTTTCATCAATTGGGAAAATTCTCTCAACGCTTGTAGTTACACTACCATCCGAACTTATTGTTTCAAGGATAACATCAATTCTAGGGTCTGAGTCTTTAGGCCCCTGGTAATTTTCACTGCCAGAGAATGTTTTCCATTCTTTGAGCGGGTTTTCAGAACCGATAGATTTCCCTCTATTCCCAACATCTTGCATGATTGAGCGAATTTTCCTCTGCTCGATAACCAATCCAATCTTATCTCTCATGTTACTATCTATGCTATCGAGTACGGTTAACTCAAGACGCAAAGAAAGTGCTGCGCCCATGTCGATTACTTTTGAAAAACGAGATGCAGGGAAATCCTTCCTTGTTAACAAAACAGTGTAACCCTCTAGTGGGATTGGAATAAATCGGGATCTAGCGTCGTCCTTTCTTTGCATTCCCAATGTGTGTCTTCTTGGTTTATTATTCAAACTGGAATGAAGAGTTCTAGTGGTGATGAATCCATCAATTTCACCGTTTTCTCTAATGTTTTCTAGCCATTCTACTCTTTCGAATACATCACTTGGTATGTTTTCGAAATCACTTGGTAACTTAACTTTCAAGTCATTTCTTAGGCGAAGCATTTGCCTTCGTAGAACCTCACAATCCGCTACTATGATTCCATTCTTCGGTAGATATTCTGGCTTATCATCTCCAACCAATACTCTAGTTGGTTCACGCCTTGGTAAAACAAGTGCTGCTGAAAAATCTCTTGAACGAGTATCGTACCACCACTCCCCAGATACAGGGACCATATCTCCATGTCCATCAGCTAGAAGTTCTAGGGCGGTTTCGACGTGTGGTACGTGTTTAGCTTCGAGTTCTAGTTCATCAGGTGAACTATCAATGAATTTCTGAACATGTGTGTTTACTCCATCTCCAATCTCGGGAGTTAGTAGTATTTCAAAGCGGTTTTCTCCACTCATTTTCACACCTCGGCCGGCATTGCCGGCATGTTATGGGCGTCAGCCACTCGTTAAGAAGGCGACCCTTGTGGGAAGACCATGGAGGACAATGAGGCGCTTGACAGGATTGATGCGATTCGTGATTTGGTTAATGCCAACTTAGAAGCCATCATTGAGGAGCAATCAGCCACATTCGGTGAAGTTGCTGAAGTCTCGGGTCAAGTTGTACTTGCGGGCGGAAAGAGAATCCGACCAATC
>JAYYDR010000054.1:0-5875 GCA_036160735.1 Thermoplasmatota archaeon | reverse complement strand
AGGGTGTATTCCATCGAATCTCCGTATCGTAAATCATCTGCTGTGAACGGTTTTAATTGATTATTGACATACCAATACCATCCCGCGGATGCTATCAGAATTGTAAGTAAGACCGCCGCAACTTTTGGGTTTTTTATTTGGTCCATCAGAGTTTTACTTTGCTTCGACTCTTTGACAAAAGCAGGCTCTAATTCTTCAATAAACTCAGCATCTAAGACTTCAGCTTCCATTATTTCTTCATCGTCATCGATTACTGGAAGGGGTACTGATTCTGATTCCAGTGAAACTATTTCTTCATCCATAGAGATCGATTCGTCCTCAAGGGAAATCATCTCTTCCTCATCCGGCTCGTCATCCCCGGAGAAATGGCGATTTAATCTCTCCAGTAAGTCGGCTTTTTTCCCGTTGATGGGTAACCCATTTTCCTTACACATGGCCTTCAATTCGGCCACCGTGTGAGAAGAGGAAACGTAGGATTCCGATTCACCCATCGATATTAACGGAGACTTCACCCTCTTTGAATAGTGGGGGTAATTGTGGCCCCTAAGGGGCCAAATCAAGCACTAGGCTCTTCGTGGGGAACGTAAAATCCATCCTTGATGACGTACACCTTTTGGTCGTAGGTACCGTCTGGGAATTTTCTGAAATACCAACCATTTCCTTGGTCTTCGTATACATCCTCTGCCACAGGTTCTGCAACCGGCTCAGATGGAGGAGTTACTGTCTCTTGCTGAGTGGGTGGACCTGTTGGGCCGGGGGCAGGCGGTCCGGTGGGACCTGGTGCAGGAGGACCAGTAGGGCCGGTTGGAGGGCCTGATGGTCCTGCGGCAATTCTTGCTGCAGATGTTTCTGCAAGTACTGAATCTTCAATACTTGGCTCCTTCTTTGGCTCAACTAAACTCTTGACGTGCTTACCGTGTTTCTGAGCACCAATGAAGGCGAATCCCGACATAATGAGGCACAAAACAGCAAATATTGCGAGTGGCAATTGGGTTGGATAAAGAGCAACATCAGCCTTTACGTTAATACCGCTGAATCCGCTTCCCGAACTGTCAACAACAACTTGAACACAATAGATGCCGGGATCGACACTCATTTCAACTGAATAAGTCTCGGACTCAACCGGATTCTCGATAATATGGTACTGGTTTGGATGCTTGGATTCTCCGCTTTGAAGTTCTGACCTAGTTTCACCAATGGAGCCGTCTGTAGAATCACAACCTTTGGAATTTTCAATAATAAAAATCTCAATGCTGTTAACATCTGTCGGCAGTGATTTGACAGTTACATCAATTTCAACTGGGATATCCGTGAAGTCTTCACCTGCTACGGGCAAGCCCCAAACTGTGATCGTTTTGTCAGTTGAACCAATTCCTTCATCAACATCCATTGTGGTTGACATGAAGGGATATAGCGCGAAACCGAAAAGTAGAGCTGCTAAACCGAGGTACATGAAAACGTTCCAACGAGCTCCTTTGAGTGCTTTTTGACGCTCTTCGATTGTCAATTCTTCAATCGCGTCTTCTTCCGAATCATCAGTGGTTGGCTCCTCGCGAACTTCATCGGACATGAACCTGCCATCTACAATCAGAACTTGAAGTGAACGATTCATTAAAATCAAAGGAATCAAAAAGGTAAGGGCTACAGATACGCTTCATGACAACAAGACTTGCAGTATTATCGCGTGGCCCGCGATTGTACAGTACGCGACGTCTTGTTGAAGAGGCTCGCCTGAGAGAAATGGACGTTGCAGTCATCAATCCAATGCAATTTTCCTTATTCGTTGCAGAACAAGACATCGGAATTCTTCATCAGGGACAGAAGTTCGATTATGATGCAGTTATTCCGAGAATCGGTCACTCGATTACCAAGCACGGTGTCGCTGTTTTGAGGCACTTGGAGCAACTCGATGTTTGGACTGCGAACACAAGCCAAGGTATTCTCCAAAGCAGAGACAAGTTACACTCTTCCCAAATCTTAGCAAGGAATAGAATCCCTACACCTCGAACAGCATATGTTCGTGACATGAAAGATATCGAAAGAGCAATCGATGCAGTCGGAGGACTACCGGTTGTTGTCAAAGTCACTCAAGGCACACAGGGCCAAGGTGTATTCCTTAGACATACACTGAGGGAGACCGGTAACCTAGTACAAGGGTTATTGGTAACTGGTAAGGCCGTTCTAATTCAAGAGTACATTGCTGAAAGCCACGGCAAGGACATCCGGGCATTAGTTGTCGGTGGAAAGGTAGTTGCCTGCATGCGCAGAAAGGCAAGAGGAAGAGAATTCCGTTCCAACTACCACCTAAATGGAACGGTAGAGAAGGTCGAAATTTCTGATGAGTACGCAGAGGTTGCATGCCGTGCGGCTAGAGTACTAGGATTGAATGTTGCAGGTGTTGATTTGCTTGAAGGAAATGACGGGCCGCTTGTGTTGGAAGTCAACTCGTCTCCTGGACTCGAAGGTATTGAGAAGGCGAGCGGCGTCAACGTTGCGGGAGCAATTATCGATTACGTAATATCAGAATCTGACTTCAATGAAGTCAACGTAGACCAACTTCTAAAGACGATCCCTGGACAAGGTGTCCTATCAGTTCACCTGCGAAACCATCCACATTTAATCGGTTCACCAATTAGTGAAATTTTCAAAGAAGATATGCCGGTTTTCGCGTTGTCAAGAGCTGGAGATTTGATTTGGAATCCTGACCCAGATATTCAGTTGCGGTTCCGGGATTCATTAATTTGTTATGGCGACCTAGAGCAACTCAGGGCCAGCATAAAGCGCAAAAATTTGGATTTGCCACCTGTCTCAATCACAGAAAAGGACGGGCAAGATTCCAATGCTTGAGTTTGAATCAGAACCAAGGAACAGGTACTGGCTGACCGATTAGTCCCATGAATATCCTGTACGCAATGTAAAGGGGCATTATTACAATGAGTGCAACCAGCATCAAAAGTTGTTCAAAAATGTGAGTGATTATTGCGCCAGGGTCAGTTAGCATATTCATACCAATTTGATTTAGCATCCCGTCTGTGGACGGGAAAAGGGTTGAGATTAACTCAGCTAATTTGAAGTAGATTAGAGATATTGTGTTAATCATGTTGCTCAAATTTTGCTATCGCTGTCTGACATATAAAGGAAATTCCGGATTTTCCTCATTTTCAACATGAAATCACAATACGTTAACATCTGTAAACCACAACCAACTGCCCTTTCACATGCGAAGGCGCTGGACGGAAGAGAGGCGCCAAAATCGCATCCAAGCAGATTGGATAGTTGGCTGGCTGCGAGACAATAGTCCCGCAACAATCCGAGAAATTGTAAGCGCTCTAGAAGAGGCAGGGCGTGATGTGAAAGCGCACATTATCAGGAGAGCTTTGCAAAAATCACAATTCATTGAGAAAACTGGGGAAATAGAAATCGAGGGCGAAATCCACTCCCAATACTCTTTCACATCAAACATGCAGTAGAAGAAAGAACCTCAAAATTCCTTGTTGGATTTGATTATTATCCAGCATAATCGAGCATTAATTCAGTTGTACACAGATTTGTTTATTTTTCAACAATTAATAGAGCCAATCATGCGCTTGAAGTGCTTACTCTTGGCGACGTTGTTTGTATTGGCCCCACTTTCTGGATGTTTGTCATCTGAAGAGAAGGCAACATTGAGTGATGAAGATTCGAAAACGGGTTTGAATTCATTAATTGATATGAAAGAAGAGCCAGTTGGAGAAAATTGTGCCTATGGCGGAGTTATGATTGTTTCAGGGATTGATTTAGATGGCGACCTAAATTTATCAGATGGTGAAATCGATAACACCGCTTACATCTGTAATGGGAACCCAGGAGAGGATGGAATCTGCAACATAGAAGAGTGTTGTAACCTAGCAGATTGTGAGAATCAAACATCTAGTGTCGACCAACTAACAGGCGGCGGGTGGCACACGTGTATGCTCAGAGAAGATGGCACCGTTATGTGCTGGGGTAACAACTACTACGGCCAAATTGGAGTCGGATACAGAAACGCTTCAGGGGGAGTTAATCCAGTTGATGTGACCTTGTATGGAGGTCACACCGCAAAACAATTGTCCGCTGGAGGTTTCCATAATTGTGCGATATTGGATGATGGAAGCGTAGCATGTTGGGGTTACAACCAAGCAGGAACTCTTGGAGATGGAACATACGACGACAGATATGTCCCCTCTCCAACCCTTGGGTTTACAGCTGGATTGGATGCTGTCTTGTTATCCTCAGGCTATTATCACACATGCGCTTTGCTTTCTGACGACTCAATTTCCTGCTGGGGAAGTAATGAATTTGGTCAAATTGGAAATGGAGAAATAGATGGTAATCTTGGAGTATCAACCCCATATTCAATCCCGGAATTCGGTCCAGGCAGTAATGCATCATTAGTAAGGGCTGGCGGCCATGCGACATGCGCGGTTACAACGGATGGAGAACTCTATTGTTGGGGATACAAAGCGCAGAAGGGCGTTACAGGAAATAACCAACACATCTCCACACCTACCCATATTCCGCACCCGGGAACCAATGTCACTGACGTATCTGTTGGCGGGTACCACACTTGTGCACTGCTGGAAAACGGATCTGTGATGTGCTGGGGAAGGAATGATTTCGGCCAACGTGGATTGGGTTACACGCAATCAGCCACCGATTCATTTACAGAAAGAGAGGTCATAGATTTCGGAAACAATAGAACCGCATTGCAAGTTTCAGCCGGAACACACCATTCCTGTGCAATTTTAGAAGATTGGGAAATTGTATGCTGGGGTAACAATACCTACGGGCAATTAGGAAATACACCATCAAACCATGAATCAAACCCTATATCTGTACCAGGACTAGATGGAATGGCAAAACCAGAGAATCTATTCTTGGGTAATTTCCATACTTGTGTTGTGTTTGAGGACAAATCTGTTTCATGCTGGGGCAGAAATGTCAACGGTCAGGTCGGTGACTATACCACTGATGACTCCTCTGTTCCAATTATTTTGGACCTCTAAAGTAATTCGAATCTAAAGCCAGCAAAGGGGGATACCTTGATGACCGTGTACGGGGAACTAACTTACGCTACCGAAATAGGTATGGCTGTCGTTGTTGTTGGATTGGGTTTACCAGCAATTATCGCCCGACGTACAGAATTAAGAGGTGAATTACTAATCATCATGGCCGGATTACTCATACCTTTGGCCATTTTTCAAACAATATTATCCGGCCTAGATGATTATAAAATGGGACACACAGACCTAGTGGGCGTTATTGTTCCTCCAATTGTTGTGATATGGTTGAGTTTTATGTTTTGGACAACGCTAACGCCATCTGCTATTGCGTTGATTGGCATTCGATTGGGGTTGATACAACAAAAATTTGGCCCTACTGAAGCAAGAAGGATGTGGGATTATTTCCTCGGCTGGAATAAACTGTTGAGGATTTACGGTGAACTAAACAAATGGGGAGCGATTCTCTTCGTTTTATTCCTCTTCATATACCTCCCACTTACTGCCCCCTCTGATAATCCAGAAGCTTACCTGCTGCTCTGTTTTCCTCTCTTCTTTGCCATCTTATACTTCTCTCAGGACCGCTCTAAAGCGCCGAAGTCGACCAATTTCAGCACCCCAACGGATCTTGTAGAATTCGCTGAAGTGGCGAACAGAATGCAAGAAACAGGATTTATGGAAATGGTCGAGGCAGGTGGAGGGGAAGTCATAGGCGTTGAAGGAATTGTTGAGCGCCTTCAAGATGCGCCACCGCAAGTTCCTGAAAACGAAATTTCTCAAGATGCTCAAGTGCAGAATTATGTCTATGCAAAGCAACCTCTCAAAGCAATCATCTTCGCCCTTTTATGTCCTGGTCT
>JAYYDR010000053.1:0-16641 GCA_036160735.1 Thermoplasmatota archaeon | reverse complement strand
TGCTCGTAAGTCAGGAAACCACGGCGGTTCTGAGCGTCTAGAAGCATGTCTCTAACCGATGCGTAATCGGTGAATGTACCTTCATCATCCATCTAAATCACTCCAGTGGTCTTAGGTGCTCTGGGCGTGCGACAACGGTCTTTTGCATGTTTCCGTCCTTGACTGAAACAACCCAAGCCTTGCCTTGGCGTCCTTGAATAAATCCGGTTCTGCCTTGGAATCTGCGGTGAGGCATTCCCATCTGTTGTCCACCATCCAAGACGATAGCAACACGGTCGCCCTCAGCGTAATCATGCATGATTCTACTGATGTTGACACGTCCTCTCTGATGACGTCCACGGCGTAGGATTGATCGGGTTCCTTGGCGTTGGCCCTTGGATTTCTTCATGGTAATCGCACTCCTGCTCCTCGTGTCATAAGACCATTCGAAGCAACTTGCCGACCTGCCCGACCCATATAAGCACCGCGACGCGCTTAATCAGCGTGAATGTCGGCGACATCAAGCCATTCAACAGTACATTTCGCCTTGATCAGAGAAGCGATTGAGGGTTGAGTTCTTCCGCTGTCACCGTGTACTGTTTCTTTGACGTAAGTACCCGATTCACAGCGTAAGCTAAACTCTGCGACCATATTTCCATCCGCATCAACCTCTATTGATGGGTTGGAGGTTTCGAGTACCTTTCTCTTTCGAATTTTGTCTGCACGCCTGTGTGCAACTCTTTCTGGAGTCCTCTGTGCGAGAGTACATCCTTGTAAATTGGTCATGATTTCCATCACATAATCTGCTTCTGGAAGGGGTAGTGTTGCCTCTTTGAAGGAGGAGAGTCTCTCGATTAGAACATCTTTGGTTCCACTTTTTGCTAACCCCTTCTCCAAACACAACTCGACTAACTCAGCCTTCTTCATGCTTGAATAATCCATCTCTGCTTCTGGTTCAGGCTCTGGTTCTGGTTTCTTGCGACGATGATGATTCTTCCTTCTTTTATTCCTGTCCTGATTGTTGGCTGGTACTTCCATGACTTGGGTCAAAGTATCGAATTCTGATTCTGTAATCGCTTCAATTTTGTATCGAATTGTGTAGGATTTTTCAGCTGGTGTATCCTTTACTCTAACCACCTCACTTCTGTTTGAGGGACGGATATCAGAGACCTCAATACTGCCGTTAGCGCTAGAGTTTATGGCTTCCAGAATAACTTCTGCATCGATATTTCTCTTGATTGGTTTCTTCATTTCCATAACAAACGGTCTGCCTCTACCCAGGCATCTAACATCGATATCTTCTCTACCCATTCCATGGAAAGCATGTTCCTGGCTTCCAAACATTTCCAATAGAGGGTCGCCTATTAGACCCTGAACAGATGACTTGTATTGCAAACCGGTTTGGTCACATTTTTCGCAGCCACGGCCTTTACATGCTCGGCATGGCCATTTTGTTTGAGGAATTCCTCTCTCAAGTTTACGATATCTTCCATAGAAGTAATGAGAGCGAATATCCAATTCAACAGTCAGTGTAAGTACGTCAATCAATGCCAAGATTTCTGGTTTATCGATAACTAAGTTTTGACCGTCACCGAGGTCACTGAGTTGGCGAGCAACCTCCTCCACAAGGCTAGATTTGAGAGGTGCTGAGCCACCTGCACCAAACCGCTTTCTTAGGTGGTCCTCGGCTTCGGTTTGGTCCTTTGGTATACGTGCACCTAGTTGTAGGCGTGAGCACTCTCTCTCACCGATTTCTTCTTTGATCAGTTCAGCTAGTAGTGGAGCTTCGTCGAATAAATTCTCACAGAATGGGCATAATGGGTTTGTCTCCCTTGCAGACGCCATTGTAGAATCTGTTTCCACGACTTGGGCCCTAATCTCAACGCCGGATTCATATGCAGATTGTTCGAATCTTTTCTTTCCACCAACTCTCCCTAGACAGTGGTTACAGGTTCCGATTCTAACCAAATGTTTGAGCCCGGCTGGTTTTGGGGCTGCTGGGATTTCCTCTTCTCCTGTGTCAAGTTGTAAATCCTCATCTTCCCAATCCGGTTCTGCGACAATTTCGGCTTCCTCGCCAGCATCATCCCAAAGAGAATAATCGGTTGAACCGAAGCCTGCGTTGGCGTAAGACATCCAGTCGTCGTCTTCGTCTGGAATATCCTTCAAGTCATCTTTATCGGACATAGAATCACCATTCCTAGAGGGGCCAACCCCTTGCTGGAACGGACTCTGGGACCAGCCTTCCCCTCAAAACTCCTTCCTTAGGAAATGCGATTATTCAAGAACCATAGCCGGAAACCTATAACATGGCGGGCGAGGCTGTTGAGGTTGGGCAATTCGTTGCTCTTGCTCGCAGCGCTTTAGTCAACGAACCGTATCTGAGTAATGCTGCAATAATTGGCGAATTAACCAAATTCACTTTAGCGCGTTCTGGGCACACCTACTTCACTCTCACAGATAACCAAGGTTCGATTGACTGTGTTCTATTTGGAGGCAATTCTTCCTTCATCTCTCAAGGAATCAAGGAAGGCTCGAAACTAATCGCAATCGGTGGAATAGATGTTTACGTAAAGACTGGAAGAATGCAATTCAAAGCCTCTAGAGTCCAACCAGTAAAGAGTATTGGAGAACTGGAGAAAGCACGTCAAGAATTAATCCAAAGATGGCGTGATGACGGTACTATGGACAGGCCGAGAAATCAGCCACCATTGATACCGAAAAAGTTGCACATAATCACTGGTGCAGGTAGTGCTGCTTTGGCTGATATGGAGCGATTAATCGCTGACAGATGGCCTAATTTTTCTTATACCGTAGTCCCTGTTTTAGTTCAAGGAAATGAAGCACCAGGTCAAATCGTTAGAGCAATAAAATACGCTCAAAACTATGCAGATTTGTTAATTGTCGGAAGAGGAGGAGGTTCACCAGAGGATCTGTGGGCATTTAATCTTGAATCGGTTTGCCAAGCAATCATCGATTGCCCAATACCCGTCGTCAGCGCTGTTGGCCATGAATCAGATTACATGGTCAGCGACATGATTGCTGATGTAAGGGCGTCAACTCCATCCAATGCAATTGAGAGAGTAATTCCAGTCAAAGAAGAATTAATCGCAATTATTGGGCAAGCACAAGACCGTTTGGATTTCGCAGTTGACAAATTGTTTTCAAGAAAGAATGAGATTTTAGCAAACCTAACCCTAAGACTTAGTGCTGCACCAATGCGTGGAATTTCTAGAGCAAATCTATACCAATCTAAACTAGGAGATAGGATGAATTCTGCTTTGCAGCGATTTTTCCTGATTCAAAAAAATCGACTCACAGGATTGGAATCCATCCTCAAATCAACCAACCCAACGAGGGTTTTGGAGAGAGGATATTCAATGGCTGTTGATGAACAAGGAGTTCCCGTGACTAGTGTCGCGGGTTTGAAACAAGGTGACCCCCTCACGGTGGTATTGAAGGACGGCCAAGTTGAAACTGAGGTGAGATAATGAGTTATGCTGAATCTATGAAAAGACTGGAGGAAATTGTAGCTGCACTAGAGGCAGGAGGAACTGACTTAGATGAGACGTTGAAACTCTTCGAAGAAGGCTCGAAACTCCTAAAATCCTGTCAAGAAGAACTCGCAGAGGCTGAAGGAAAAGTCGAAAAATTACGCTTGGAGGATGTTGAGTGAGTAGAAAATATGCGGCTCTTCAAAGAAGAGTTGCCAGGCTTGCTGCAGAGTGGAAAGATCCACATGATGAGTTGCCTTGGGCAAAGAGAGATATCGTTCAAAACATCGAGGTCGCCGAGGATGGCGAGGTTACGATAACCGTCAAACCAAGTAGGCCACACTGCCCTTGCTGCCTCTTAGACCTAGACAATTTCAGAACCAAATTATTGCAAACAAAGGGTGTATCATTTGCAAGCCTCACAGTGGTTGGAATACCTGCAAGCGACCGCTGGACTAGGACCATCAACCGGAGTATGTGAGAATGGAAGACAATTGGAACGATTTGGCACAAAGTGACAAGGAAGGTCCATCATTAGTTTCTCAAATTTTATTGATTGTTGGAGTTTGTTTGATGGTCATGGTATTTTTTCTAGGAATGTAGACCTCACCGAAGTTACAGTGGTGTAACTCGTAATTTAAATAAAACGAAATCACTATTCCGATGCATGGAAAGTGCTTCGCAGGATGTTTGTGACCCAAGGTATGGTGAGGTTGACAAAATACTGGAACAGTTAACTAAATCAAAAGCACTTCACATATTGATGGTCTTGGATAGATCATCAAATCCATTGAGATTTTCTAAGCTAAAGGAATTGGTGGATGCGCCGTCAACTACTGTTTCTAGAAGGCTAAAGGAATTAGAGGATTTTGGACTGGTCCAAAGAGTCCATGACAAGGATGTCAAGGCTACGATGTATGCGCCAACTGAAGATACAAAATCACTGAGTCCCGTAATGCAATCGATGTTTGATTGGGTATCTATCCGATATGATAGGAATAAGGCCTAAACCCATTTTTCCCATTGGTTAGTTGCCTGATTTCTGTAATACCAAACCCCACTTCCTGCAGGGTGTTCTAGGTATTCATGTCCGTCTTCTGGGCTGATTCCACCAACCATGCTAACATCTGGATGAGTAGCGACTTCTGCTGGTACAACAACTTGAGTATCGTCGTAATCTCGCATTGCTAACTCTTGCTCGAGCAAGTCGCTCCTCTCTGAAGCATTTGTTGTGTCAGCAAGGCCAAAGTAGGCTTCACTGTTTGCTATCGCCGCAAGTTGATTCTCATCCATCCCCTGCAAATCTTCAATCAATGTGACAATCTTCTCTCTAGTTGTCTTCTTGATTTCATTATTGGTGTAACGTCCGGTTAGGTCTGCACGCAATTGTTCAAGCTCTTGATTTAGCATACTTGAGTCAGAGAAGTATGCTTGTACTAGAGATTGAAGATAAATCAATTCTTTTTCTTCCTCACCAGTTAACTTGTGAGAACGTCTCAAGACTTGAACCCACTTGAACGCTTCAGGAAGCATTGCTGCAACCAAATTTGTCTGAAGAAGTGCAACGATTGCGAGGAAAATTGCTCCAAATCCAACAGTTGTGGTTACAGTGTCTCTGTCACCAGACATCAGAGATTCGATGAACGATTCTTCGCCTCCTGAAGGTGACTCTTCCTGTTCCGATTGAGTTGTAATTTCACATCCGTTCTCGTCGACAGATACGCCTTCTGTTGTATCTGCACATAAGTCTTCAGAGTCTGGTACTCCATCTGAATCTGAATCTAGAGGGATTGTTCCGTTCACCTCGTCGTATTGGTCAGGTATTCCATCCCCGTCACCATCCGAGCAGCCAAAGAAGTCATCTGCGGTTGAATTACCATTTGTGGTTGGACAATGATCAGAGAACTCAGCACCCTCAATGTATTGTCCAGGCCAGACGAATAATCGAGTATCATTCCAAGAGGAATTACCCCAATTGTCTCCATATCCATCACCATCTGAATCAGCCCATTGTGTTGCAATATTAGGGAATGCGTCTGCATTATTTCCAGATTGGTTATCACCGTAACCATCCCCGTCTGAATCGTTGGTTTGAGTTGCATCTTCAGGGAATGCATCATCCAAATCTAGAATACCATCTTTGTCGGTATCTAGGAAATTGTCCAACAGTGGGTATTCATCGGAATTATCACCGATACCGTCTCCGTCAGTATCCTCAGATTCATTGGCATCGTTAGGGAACGCATCAGAATTGTCTCCAACGCCATCTCCATCACTATCTACTGATTCATTGGCATCTTCCGGGAATGCATCTGCATTGTCACCGATTCCGTCACCGTCAAAGTCGAATTGTTCCAATGCATTCAGAGGGAATTCGTCTGCATTATCGCCCACGCCGTCGCTATCGGTGTCATGGGTTTCATTAGCATCAAACGGGAATGCATCGAATGTATTTGCATGTCCATCGCCATCTGAATCTAAACATCCTAATCCTGGGAATGTTGAGTTACCATACTCTAACGGGCAATTGTCAGGGTCGGTCCCAAGAGGGTTGTCGCCGTATCCGTCGCCATCGGTATCATTCCACTGAGTAGAATCTGAAGGGAAGTTGTCAGGATTATTTCCGCTAATATTGTCCCCATAACCATCTCCATCTCCATCAGAGCATTGTGTAATATCGTATGGGAATTCATCAGCGTTAACTCCTGATGGATTATCGCCGCAACCGTCCCCGTCATAGTCACTGAATTGAGTAGAGTCATCTGGAAAAGCATCACCAGAATTGCTGTATCCATCGCCGTCGTTGTCAGGGCACCCTGTTTGGTCGATTGTTGAATCTCCGTATGATTGCGGGCAATCGTCAGAAGTGTTTGGAATTCCGTCGCCATCAGAATCGTATGTCTGATACTCGAAAGTCACAGGGACATCGACCTTACTTCCATTTTCTAACCAGATTGCTAGGTTTACAACTTCACCGTCTATGTTACCAGCCGGGGACGTGAATGTCATTGTCTCATCATCTAGCACCGTTGCAGTTACGTTACCATATCCCACAAACTCTACTTGAACCTCTCCTAGTGGCTCATTTGTGTTAACGATTTGTTGAATCATTTTCAGATTAGTATTGGTATCATCGTAGTATGAAATGAATATGTTGTCATTTGAGTCGATGGTTACAGAAGGATACATCCCTCCAGATCTATCCAGAGTGGAATAATTCCATGATGAACCATCGTGGTACGCATACTCTAATTCTTGATTTCCATTATCGTAGTATGCTACGTGCAGATTATCCTGTGAATCAATGGCTATTGACGGATACTTACCAACATCGCCTGAGCTATCCAAGATTGTAGGTTGCCAAAGATTCGTTTGGGTATTGTAATCTGCGTACCTTAGATCGCCATTCTCATCATCATAGTACACAATGTGTTTTGCGTCATTTGAATCGATAGCGATTGATGTACCGTAGTCAATTTCTCCTGAACTTCCAGAATCAATAATTGAATCTGACCATGTGGTGGTGCTACTTCCGGATTTATGTGCTAATTCGAGTCGATCGTATGTCTCTGATACATAGGAGATCCAAGGCTTATTGTTTGAATCCAGAGCGATTGAGGTCCACTCACCTGTAATCGATCCCCAGTCAACGGTATAGTCTGACCAAGTACCACCGCTGGCGGCTGATTTGGTTGCATGCTTAAGGTCTTGATTGCGACCCCAGTAAGACACGTGAATCACATCATTTGAATCAATCTCCAAAGAGGAATACATGCCTGCTTGACCGCTACTACCTCCGTTATCGATTGTTCCTCGGTTCCAGTTTCCTGCTACATTAGTGGCATACCTTAAGTCCCAGGAATTCAGATTGCCGTAGGAGATGTGCACTTTGTCATTGGAATCTACGTCGATTGATGTGTATCTTCCGATGTATCCGCCACCGTTGTCTATTGGATAGTTAGTCCAAGACCCCCCTGCATTTGATGCATACTTTAGATGACCATTTGTTGAGTCGCGATAAGCAATATGAAGTTCATTGTTGGAGTCCGCAACGATTGAGGAGTACTTGCCTACATCCGCTGAAGAATCAATAGTGAAATTTTCCCAAAGTTCTGGTTCTGGAAAAAAAGATGAGAAATCTGAACCAGTTAGTGTTATGTTGTCACCACCAAAATGAGAACCCGAGCTCGGAGAGATTACCCAAGAGGGATTTCGTGCTGATTCAGAATGACTGATTTCCTCCGGGAATACACCGTCATACTGTTCTAGTAACATTCCCGAACTAGAACAACACAGGAAAATAACCGCCAGCAGTATCGCTCTTCGCACATTTACTCCACTACTCCAATTGATTTAATGATACGGTAACATCATTGTTACCCGAACCACTGGGGCTGTTTTTCCGCCATGAAAGCCAAGCATATGCGGGAATAGAGGTCAGACAAACTGATGCAACCCAACAAATTGCTGAGCCTGTGTAAATCCCGTATTCTGGGAGTGCGTATGGTGCAATCAGAGAATACATCCCTACCGAAGATCCTCCAAGCATCATTGGCCCTGCTGCCCCTGTTGGCACATCGGCACCTTGTGCAATCCATAAAGCGACCATTGTGGTTAGAAAAATTGCCGGGAATACGGAAGCAAGACCGGCTATTATCGGCAACCCCATACTCGAAAATTGTACTGCAATACCGATTGCGGTTGCGGCTGCTAAACCCCTCATCACGAGGACTTGCTTAGTAACTGAATTCTTTCCTTTTGGAGCCTTGATTGGTATCCATGTCATCCACAACCCGAGGCTAACAAGACACACAAAGCCTGCTATACCAACGCTAAACTCTGAAAAATAATTCAAAGATTCTGTAAGTGATACAGTCATCAATAGGGCAAGTATTGACCAGAATCCGAGGGATACAAAAATCATCTGTGCCAGTGTTGCACCAGGTTTCATTCTTGGATAAACAACCCAAGAAGCAACAAACAGTGCATTCAACAACATCCAAAATGGAATCAACGACATGCTTGTAGCAAGGTCTTCAGAACCTGCCTCGAGATACATTCCAATCGCAGCGGGGACAATTGTTGTTGGAAGAGTCCCGAGAACACCCCCGACGATACCTCCCCACTTCTCTATCGCTACCGTGACAAGCACCGCAACGACACCAGCGAACAACGCCGAGAGGAGAATCGTCTGCATATCAATGCCACCTCGCCTAAATGTATGGATATTGGCTTCAGTCTGAGAGTTCATCTAACTTGTTTTGAAGCGTCTCAAAACTTGAACCAGACCATGATTCAACCAACTTACTCATGGAGAAAATTGTGTTGAATGGAAGAGTGTCTATTCTTGAAATCCAAGGATGGTTCTGCTTCAATTCTGCAAAACCGGGCTTATCTAGCCTCAGTTTAGCTAGAGGAATTGGAGTCTCAAAATCTGTCGTATGTATGTGTCTCTCAAGGATTTTGCATTGCTCGCAATCAGATTTTGTAAACATTACATAGCAGTATTTTTTGTTAAAAAATTCATCCCAATTAGAACCATCTAGTAGAAATAAATCTGCCATTTTTATACCTCAAATTTAGAACTGATATAACCGCCTGATACCACATTTCATATGTAATTACGTATTCAGTCCTTCCATGCGCGGAATGAGCAGTGACGGCAAGTGCCCTGTTATGCATGGGGCAATCAGCACAAGCAACAGTGGAATGAAAAATATGGATTGGTGGCCTAACGCATTGAACCTAAACATACTGCACCAACACGACGTAAAATCAAACCCAATGGGAAGCAACTTCGTCTACAAGGATGCTTTCAACGCAATCAACTATGAAGAACTCAAAGCTGATTTGCATGCGTTAATGACTGACAGCCAAGATTGGTGGCCAGCAGACTACGGTCACTATGGGCCGTTCTTCATTAGAATGACATGGCACGCTGCAGGAACCTACAGAACCGGAGATGGTCGTGGTGGCGGTGGAACCGGTGCACAAAGATTCGCTCCTCTAAACAGTTGGCCTGACAATGGTAACTTGGACAAAGCGCGCAGATTACTTTGGCCAATCAAGAAAAAGTACGGTAATGGAATCAGCTGGGCTGACCTTCTAATCTTGACAGGACAAATCGCTATTGAGTCAATGGGCGGCCCAGTCCTTGGATTTGGTGGAGGCCGACCAGACATTTGGCACCCTGAAGATGACATCTACTGGGGAAGCGAAGATGAGTGGCTAGGAGACGACAGATACGGAGACACTCGCCAGGACCTTGAGAACCCACTAGCAGCAGTTCAAATGGGATTGATCTACGTCAATCCGCAGGGTCCAAATGCAAACCCAGACCCTCTACTTAGCGCTCAAGACATCCGTGAAACCTTCAGCCGCATGGCAATGAACGACAAGGAAACCGTTGCGCTAACCGCAGGCGGCCACACATTCGGTAAAGCTCATGGCGCAGGACCCGAAGATCACAAGGGACCTGAACCTGAAGGTGGCAGCATTGAAGAGCAAGGATTTGGCTGGACTAGCGATTACAAATCCGGCGTAGGACGAGACACAATCACTAGCGGAATTGAAGGTGCTTGGACTGCAAATCCAATCCAGTGGGACAACGGTTACTTTGACATGCTATTCAAGTACGATGAAACATGGACATTGGAAAAGAGTCCAGCAGGTGCTCACCAGTGGACACCATCCAACCAAGCTGAAGAGGACATGGCTCCTGACCCTGAAGACCCATCAATCAAGGTACCAACCATGATGACTACTGCTGACATGGCCATGATTAGAGACCCTGAATATAGGAAGATATCAAAGCACTTCCATGAGAATCCTGACGACTTTGCTGACGCATTCTCGAAGGCATGGTTCAAACTTCTACACAGAGACATGGGACCAAAGTCTCGCTACCTTGGACCAGATGTCCCAGAAGAAGATTTCATTTGGCAAGACCCTGTTCCTGCTGGCTCAACATCATACGATGTTGGTGCAGTAAAAGAAGCGATCAAGGCAAGCGGACTTTCAATCCCTGAAATGGTCGAGACCGCATGGGCAAGCGCATCCACATTCCGTGGCTCTGACTTCCGTGGTGGGTCGAACGGTGCTCGAATCAGACTAGCACCTCAGAAAGATTGGGAAGCAAACAAGCCTGAACAACTTTCCAAGGTTCTTGGAGTATTAGGCGGAATCGCTGAGGCAAATGGCGCAAGTATCGCTGACACAATTGTTCTAGCAGGTAACGTTGGTATCGAGATGGCATGTGGAACGGAAGTACCATTCACACCAGGACGCGGAGACGCAACGGCAGAACAAACCGATGTTGATTCATTCTCTGTACTAGAACCAGTTTCTTGTGGATTCAGAAACTATCTGAAGACTAACTTTGCAGTTAGCCCTGAAGAAATGATGTTGGACAAGGCTCAACTTCTTGGCCTAACAGCTCCAGAAATGACCGTCCTTGTCGGCGGAATGAGATCTCTAGGGGTCTCGTCAGATGACAGAGGACTGTTCAGTGATGGTTCAAGCCTATCAAACGAGTGGTTTGAGACCCTACTCGACATGGGCGTTAAGTGGACTCCAACAGGAAGCAATTCCTATGAAGCACATGACCGCTCATCAGGAGAAATGGTCCGCAGAGCAACTCGATATGACCTAGTATTCGGAAGCAATTCACAACTTCGTGCAATCGCTGAAGTCTATGCACAAGATGACAATCAAGACAAATTCGTTGCAGATTTCATCACAGCATGGAACAAGGTCATGAACGCTGGCAGATTCTGATTTTGCCTATCGAAAGCGATATACGCCGGGGACAAATCCGAGGCATATGGTCAAAACTGGAGACTCAGCACCTAACTTTACCCTAAAGAACACAAGCAAAGAAGACATTTCGTTGTCTGATTATGCTGGGAAGTCTGTGATTCTAGCATTTTATCCAGGTGCGTTTACAGGCGTATGCGATAAAGAGATGTGCGCTTTCCAAGACAACATGAGTAAGCTAAACGACTCTAACGCAGTTGTTATCGGAATAAGTGTTGACTCGCCATGGGCCAATGCAGAATTTGCTCGCAAGTATGAACTAGGATTTACGCTACTATCCGATGTTGACAGAAGTGTCGTTAAGATGTATGACGCTACGTTCACCGGTTTGGGCGGAATTGAAGGATACGTCTCTGCAAACAGAGTTGTAGTAGTTATCGACGGCGACGGAGTTGTACAGCACAGGTGGGATGCTGAAAATCCTGGTGTAGAGCCAGATTATGATGCGATTGTATCATTTGCAGGCTCAATATGAGTCGGTCTAAACTGAACAATCAAAGAAATCCAAACAAGTAAGATAGGTATTGCAAAAACCCTGTCAAGAGTTGAAACAAACCACAGACCTGTGTAGAACAAGGCAATCATCCCAGCCAATACAAAAACTAGCACAGGGGCAATTCTTGGCTTAGGATGAAGGAAACTATAGACGATATATCCTCCCCCAAAGTATGCAAATAAGTATGCAAATGTGACATATACAATACCCATTAGAAGACCAATTATTGCAAATTGAGGTTCTAATGCTGGGTTAACAATCAATAATTCTACAGCAAAAAAGACTGCTGCAAAATTATGCATTATTTGTTCGTGGAAGAGAAACATGTGGTCATGATTTCTTCCGATTCTAACTTCGTCTGGAAGAATAATGTGCCTAACAATTGTTGCTGTCATAAAAGCCATTGCTATGCCTATGCAGAAGATAAACACCTGGAATCTTAACAATAAATCAGGAACAGTGATATCCAATAATTCAAGAGATTGCGCTGATGCTGCGATTGCGAAGTATGCAATATTTGACAACAAAGTCCAGCTGCTAAAGGTAACAAATTTGGACAGCCCAACGGGATACGTGGTTATCTCTTCGCATTCTTTTATTGTAATAACTCGCATATTTCCTGCACCGATTTTCACCATGTAGACTGCCGCAGAAACAGCAACTAACAGGCAGGATACCCTCCAAAATAGAACTAAAACTGAGGATGATTGAAAACTGCTTACCGAAGAACCTACCAGAGCAATTAGATCAATCTTTGATGAGTAGTATAAACTGAATAGTGTTAGTAAAAAGATGAAGAATATTGTATAACGAGTGTAGTCATGTTCTTCTTTCTTGTCAGTCATCTTCTTACCAAACCTTTTCATTGAAATTGGATATAATAACTTGTCATTCAAACGGGTCAAGATGGATTAGTTGCTCAACATCGATTCGCTTGTAGCCACGCTCTTCTGCGTCCTCGCCCGCTTTGACGAGCATTCTTCGCATCCATCCAAGCATCATTAGATCTTTCATCTTGTCAATCGCATCGATGAAAGGTGCGGGGTTAGCGCCCAACTGAGCGTGTTCCCTGATATTTTGTCCAACCTCATCAACTACCTCGTAGTACCAAAGAAGGAGTTCTTCTATCGCTGCATCAGTTACTGACATTCCTGCAAAAGCGCGTGACATTTTTCGAACCACAGAAGGTGTTAGAGCAGAGCCGCTAATCTGTCCATCCAACACGTCTTCTTCGATCTCTACTGCTTGTATTTCTCCTTCTTCAGACTGCTCAGCTGGAGCAACTGTGACTGCAGAAAGGTGACGAGGTTTGATTGTGTTTACTCGGTCTTTTGCCGCAGCACTTTCTGCAGCATGCAAGACTTTCTTGAGATAGGTTTCGAGATGTTCAATACCTGCTTGGACAGCTTCCGAACCAACGCTCTCCAATTCACCAAGTCTCTCAATCATTAATTCCCGAGTTCTGTTGTAGTTTAGTCGAGTACGATTGGTGTCATCTAGAGTTTTCTTGTCGGGTGTTGCTGAAAGTGTAGCTGCTTCCATTGCTGGAACCATTTGGTCTATCTCTGCAACTAACATCTCAACAAGTTGCTCTTTGACCGCACCCGATAGGCGCATGTCGGTAAAACCAGAGGATACAAACCCGATATGACTAGTTGAATACGGCTTTGCCATCTACTCCACCAAACCGTCCTCACGGCCGATGGCTTGTGATATTTCCCATGCGTGGAAACATTCGTGACCTCCCAAAAATCCACCTGCTTCTCTTGCCGGTCCAATGAATTCAGAAGCACAAAATTGGCAGAATACCTGAACGACTAATTCGTTGAAATAAGTTCCATTTGGTGTTACTCGCTTTGCAATTCGCTTGCCCACATCGGATTCATCCCAATCGCTCAACTTCTCGGTAAAATCTTCATCGATTACTACTTTTTCAGCCATATTATCACCATTCTGTTACCCAAGGAATTGCTCCATCTGCAGTGATTGGGCGCATACCTTCTTCATCCCTAACCCAAGTATCCTCACTACCTATACTTCCGTTTGAATGCACCACTTTTGGCTCAATGGCCATCGTGCCACCTACAGGAAGAGGGCGGTCGAAACCTTCTGCTACTACTGGAGATTCATCTAATTGTAAACCGACTGAATGTCCCAAGAATCTTGATTGGTCTGGAGCCATACCCATGAGGTTGTTTGCATGGCCTAATTCTTCGGCCAAAGCATAACCTTGGCGCCAAGCCTCGGAGCAATCTTTGCCCTGGTCTAGGACATCAACAACCTCTTCCTTCACTGCAATCATGTCGTCAAGGCGCTCTTGCCACTCTAAAGAGAGCGTGCCTGCAACGAACATACGAGTCGTATCTACAACGTATCCACGGTGCAAGTGAACAAGGTCTACAAGAACTGGTTCGTTCGGTTTTATCTTTGTAAATCCGCTTCCCATTGAAGCCATTGGATGAGGGCCTGTGCCACCAATTGCTGAATCAAAGAATGAAGGAATGCCACCAGCTCGTCCAGATACAATTACTCCACGGTCACACTGAAGTGGGAACCTACGCATTTGCACGTTACCACCGAATCCAGCTGCTCTGCTAACCGCTTCTGCGGCTGCGACCAATTCGATTTCAGGAACACCTTCACCTCCAACTGCAGAGACCGCTTCGAACATAGCCATCTGAATTTCAGCACCTTCTGCCATCATTTCCAGTTCCCATGCACTCTTGACTTCCCTTTGGGAATGAACGATTTGAGTACAATCTTCGGTTACACCAACCTTTGATGCAAACCTAGTTGCGAAGGAATGAGGTAATTCACCAAATTGCATCGCTGGCTTACATCCAATTTCTTCAGCGAATGCAGCCATGCGTGGGAATGATTCCACAGAATGAGGTGAATCATCTCCTCCAGATTCATGTTGTGCTCTTGCTAGTGAACGTCTGACAAACAACCTAGATTCACCCTCTGCTGTTACCAGAAGGGATGCGTTTTGCCTGCCTCCGGCATAGTAATACAAATCGACAGGAGTCTGAATTAGAGCAGCCTCTAATCCCTCTTCTCTTAGTCTAGAAGCCAATTCCTTTTGTCTGGATTCGAGTTCAGAAACCGGCACTCTCCAGTCTTCTCCCTCTGGGCCAACCAAAGTTGCTAGTTCTCCCTCCATGACTATTACGTGATGCCATTAGTTCAAAACGACTTCCGTCACAAGGATTTGCCAATCTTGGTGATTTATTCCACTTTGATAAGTTCCGGAACATATTCTTTAGTTGAATCTAAACGCTGCTCTGCAATCTCGCAATACTCTTCAGAAATATCACAGCCGATGTACACTCGGCCTGCCTGTTTTGCTGCAACCGCTGTTGTTCCAGAACCAAGGAACGGATCGAATACAACATCTCCCAAGAAGGTAAACATCTCAATGCACCTCTTAGGAAGTTCGACAGGGAAGGGGGCGGGGTGATTCACGCGCCTTGCGGATTCGGTTGAAAATGACCAAATCGACTTGGTTTGCTGAATGAATTCATCTCTTCCAATTGTATCGATTCTGCCTTCAGCCCTCTCGGACTTTGTTCTTGGTAACTTGTAATCGCCTTTTGAAAACATCAACATGTATTCGTGTATGTCACGCAGACATGGGTTAGATGCTGATTGGAATGAACCCCAGGCGCAAGATGAGCCGGCACTTGCCGATTTGTCCCAAATCACTTCACCTCTGTGCATGAACCCGATTTCATGCATTATCAGATTGATGTGACTAGCCAATGGAATGTATGGTTTACGTCCTAAGTTAGCCACATTCACAACCATTCTACCACCCGGTGCTAGAATCCTGTAACACTCTGAGAAAACCTCGTGCAGAAGGCCCAGATATTCGGTAAGCGATAGGTCCTCATCATACGCTTTAGACGCGTTATATGGAGGAGAGGTAACAACGAGGTGAACACAATTATTGGGGATTGGAAGTTTTCGCGAATCTCCATTGATGACTATGTTGTGTAACTCCTCTGGCAATTCTTGAGAGGCTCCTACGTCTCTTTGGGAAACAAGGTCATCATACATTCGAGAATTATAGTATATTGAAGAATCGTGACCCTCTCTTTTCGAAACTCCGAATGATGATGTTGTGGTCTTGGCACGCTTACGAGGTCCCTCCAAAGAATCCTCATGCGCCATGCTTGTCATCGCTCAAACAGAGTATATGACATTTCGCGCTTCTGCACATCAAGGGACGCGCGTTTCAACCGGTCGTATCAAAAACCGCAGGCTAGTGGAAGGACTGATGGCGAAGGTCCTCACCCTTGACGAGGTAGACCTTGAAGGGCGCACTGTTCTAGTACGCGTGGACATCAATTCTCCTTTAGATCCCGAAACAAATGTATTCTTGGATGATACTAGAATCAAGAGAATCATTCCAACTTTGAACAAGTTGTCAAAGTCAAAAGTTGTTCTTCTAGCTCATCAATCACGCCCTGGTAAGAAGGATTTCACCTCAACTCTTGGACACTCAAGAGAACTAGGTAGACTGCTCGGCCGCACTGTAAAGTGGGTTGATGATATCTACGGAAAGAAAGCACTCAACGCTATCGAGAATCTAGAAAATGGCGAGTTATTGATGCTAAACAACGTCCGCATGGATGAAGAAGAAAACACCACAAAGGGAGATTTCTCCGTGATGGCAGAGACTCAAATGGTCCAGAACCTATCGATGATTGCTGACGCATTTGTCAATGATGCATTCGCTTGTGCACACAGGAATTCACCCTCAATTGTCGGTTTTACCAACACACTTCCGTGCATTGCTGGAGAATTGATGAACTATGAGTTATCCAAGTTAGGCCAAGCTCTAGAAAATCCAGT
>JAYYDR010000052.1:0-13041 GCA_036160735.1 Thermoplasmatota archaeon | reverse complement strand
GGGAGAGGGTGACAGATTCCACAAAGAATTCCTAGCTTGCAGAGAAAAGGCTGACGAGGTTCACTCAAAGATATCTGAGTTGATGAAGGAAGTCAATGAAGCAAGGGACAAATTGAAAATCGCAAGAGAAGAAAGAGAATCCTGGATTACCGACCACAACGCAGCGGTCTCTAACGAGATGAAAACTGGGGCAGAGGATGAAAAGGTTGCAGATTCTATGGTCGACCACCTCCTGAGTGCGGGTTCACTATCCTTTGGTGGAACTATGTCAGGAGACAGGGCAGGTGTCGGCGTCAAAAAGGGCCGTTCCAGCAAGAAGAAAAACATGCGAAGCATAGACATGACCGCTTCCCGTGGCAGGAAGTGAGCATCTGCTTGGAATTATCATGGCGGGAGGCCGTGGTACCCGTTTGATGCCCTTGACGAAAAATCGTCCAAAACCTATGGTCCCTGTTCTGGGCAGGCCAGTAATTGATTACGTCAAGGACGCGATGGTTGCTGCAGGATTGTCAGAGATTATTGTTACAACAGGATACCAAGGTGATCAGCTTGTATCTCATGTGAATTCATGGAATACAAACAGCAGAGTTAACCAAGAAGATACACCGATGGGCACAGCAGGTAGTGTCAAATTACTGTCGGAAGAACTGACTGAGACCTTTGTGGTAGGGTCTGGAGATTCAGTTGCATCCTTTGATATCGAAGATTTACTATCTTTTCATCGAAAATCAGGAGCAAAGGTTACGATGGCTCTGTGGGAGGTTGAGGACCCGACAGAGTTTGGTATAGTTGGTCTTTCAAGTACACACAAGGGAGAAGTTGATTCCTCTTTAGATGAGGGTTACATTTCAAAATTTAAAGAAAAACCAACTCAGGAAGAAGCGTTCTCAAATCTGATAAATGCGGGATTATACATAATTGAACCAGAGGTAATGGAACTAGTACCACAGGATCAAAAATACGACTTTTCCAAACAACTATTCCCAGATGTTTTGGCTAGAGGATGGCCTATGTATGCAAAGACAGTAAACGGAATTTGGTTCGATGTCGGCCATCCTTTTGAACTTCATAAAGCCCAAATGGCATTGATTGAAAGGCGTGATGAGTTACCGTTCCCAATGCCTGATGGTGAGGTATTGCCCGATGGCTCTTTTATCAGTGATTCAGCATCGGTGAGTGGACACATTTCGAGATCTGTTATTCTTGCAGGTTCCTCGGTAAATGGTGCTGCGGTGAACTCTGTTGTTATGGCCAACTCTAGGATAAACGGAGTTTCGGAATCATCGATAGTTGGTGAAAATACGATTATAGACTCAAGAATACACAACTGCGTTATTGGTGACGAATCTCATATCGTTATCGACCTTGAAAATGAAAAAAGGTAATTTACGGAGCGTGTTGGTGTACCTTTCTTATAGGGAATATTTACGCAGCAGGGCGATGAGTACTGAGAATGGTACAGAGCCAGTTCGAAGTTACGACCGCTCTTGGAGTGAGATTGAAGAGATGCTTGGAAAGGCTATTGCTCGCCGAGACCAATGGAAGAAGTGGTTCGACCAATGCAGCAAAGACGGAGATAGAGACGGCATGAAAGAAGCTGCCAGGAATCACAAAGCATTGGATGGGGTCATCAAAACCCTACGATGGACTCTTGGTGAAGAGGGTGTGGACCATCCACTTGATTGAAAATAATCATCACCTCGCTACAGTTGGGACGTCCATGGGCCTACATCACGTTTCTTGGCAATCCACTGCCAGTGGACTTGAGGATGAGTATATCCATGCTGCAGCACTTGGATGGTTAGTCGGTGATGATGATGCAGTCACGATTGAGAGAATGAATTCATACCATGGTTCTCCGATTCATCTAATCACTGCTGAGATAAAGAGAAGAGGCAAAGCGACTAAATCTCTGTCTCTGTTGGGAGCCGAAGTGCTTGAGTCATTGAAGTCTGATCTATCAAATAGGCTTGATGAAAACAACGTAATTCACATTCGTCTAGACCTGCTAGACCTACTTTCAGGGAAATTGACTCTAACCTCTCCTGGCGAAAGGCCTACGGTAAAAGGCAAAGCGAAATTGGAGGTTTATCCTGGAAGTGAGGCAATGAACGTAGCAATTGAAACAATTGAAAATGCCAAAACCGCAGCACTGAATTAGGCTGCCCTAAATTTTCTAGGCTCTTAGCAAGGCATTATATCCTACAACTTTGAGCGGGAGTTGGAGAGATTCCCATGACCCATGTAGTAACCTCGGCTTGTGTTGACCACAAATATCAGGAATGTGTTGCAGTTTGTCCTGTTGAAGCATTCAGAGAAGCAGACACTTACCTAATCATCGACCCAGATGAGTGCATTGATTGTGGAGCATGCGTACCGGAATGTCCAGTCGATGCAATCTTTGCTGATACCGATGTCCCAGATGACGAAGAAGCATGGATTGAAAGGAACGAATCCGAATCAGTGGATGCTGAAATCGCAACTGGAGATACTCCGGTCCTAGGCGACTAATTTCGTGAAGAATAACATATCTTCATGAATGAAATGTCCTACGCTAGGTATGATGGCCATGAATAGTAATGCCGATGTAAAATCACTACGCCACGCAGATGACTTGTTGAAGCGTGGTTTTGCCTCTATGCTAAAAGGCGGCGTAATCATGGACGTCGTCACACCAGAACAGTCTGCTGTTGCTGAAGATGCGGGAGCAGTCTCAGTCATGGCCTTAGAAAGAGTACCTGCTGACATCAGGAAAGCAGGTGGGGTTGCTAGAACTTCCCATCCAGAAATGATTACCGGAATCATTGAGTGCACCTCAATCCCTGTTATGGCAAAGTCTAGGATTGGACACGAGGCTGAAACTCAGGTTCTACAAGCACTTGGTGTAGATATGGTTGATGAGTCTGAGGTACTAACACCCGCAGACCCTTACTTCCACATAAACAAGAATGCTCACGATATTCCCTTCGTATGTGGTGCAACCGGGCTTGGAGAAGCGGTAAGAAGAATCTACGAAGGTGCTGCAATGATTCGCACCAAAGGTGAAGCCGGTACTGGAAACGTTGTTGCAGCGGTCACACACGCTAGGCTAATTGACCAAGAAGTTAGACAGATACAAACTCTCGATGACAAAGGTTTGGATGAAGCTGCAAACATAATCATGGACAGGTACAGGGTTCTTGCAGACTCAAGCGATCTCCCTGGTACCTCTAATATTACACCATTCGGTGCAATCGACGATGAGATGCACGGTGGGATCCGAGATATCTTGGTTGAAGTTGCTGAATTGGGTAGGCTACCAGTTGTCACATTCTGCGCAGGCGGGATTGCCACACCTGCAGATGCTTCATTGATGATGCAGATGGGAGTCGACGGTATTTTCGTTGGGTCTGGTGTTTTCAAGTCCGAGGACCCAAAAACTATGGCAGATGCAATTGTATTAGCAACAGCTCACTACGATGACCCAGACAAGGTCGCTGAAGCCATGGGTATGATGGAAGGAGCACCTATGCGTGGAGATGAACTAGAAACACTCGAGGTTCGTCTAGACCAGCGTGGCTGGTGATTTCGCTCCAACAGGCGCTTAGTAAGCATCTATTCCCTTCATATAGGCCATGTTTGTCGGAGGGCTGCAAGTGGGGTAGCCCCCGCAATCTGAGAGTTGATTCAAAATGGCGAAGAAGATGAGTGCAAAGGCACGTGCAGCAGCACGTAAGCAGCGTGACAAGTGGAAGAACAAGAGATGGTTCACAATCCGTGCACCACGACATCCATGGAACTTCAAGCGAATAGGAGAAACTCTCGGTGAGACAGATGAGCACATTATGGGCCGTGTCTATGAAATGACACAGCAAGAATTCAGCGGCGACTTCACAAAGATGCACGTTCTTCTTAGGTTCAGAGTGACCGATGTAGTTGGTCAAGATGCACTAACTACATTCGTCGGACACGCACACCAATCTGACCACACACGCCGTCAAATCAGAAGATACAGAGGAAAGATCGATGACGTAGTCGATGTTGTAACCACCGATGGTTTCCTTGTTAGAATGAAGCCACTGATGATCACCGAGCGAAGATGTCAAACATCAGTCAAGCAAGCAATGCGTGCCAAGTCTGCTGAAATCATTCGCTCCTTTGCAGCAAAGTCAACTTACGCTAAGTTACAAGAGTCAATGCTGGGAGGCGACTTAGAAACAGAGATTAGAAACGCAGTAAAGGCAATCTACCCCTGCAAAAATGTAGTAATCCGTAAGAGCCAACTATTGCAATCTGGTGTAATTACTGAAAAGGGACCAACTTTGGATGAAATCCATGCTGAAGAGTCTCGCCAAGAAGCAGAACTCAAGGCAAAGAAAGCGGCAGCACTTGCTGCAGCCGAAGAAGATGATGCTGATGATGGTGAAGAAGCAGGTCTACTAGCAGCAGCAGAAGCAATGGAATCGATATCTGAGAAAGAAGAAGTCGTTGAAGCACCTTCAGAAGAAGAGGTAGAAGCGGCAGCAGAACCTGAAGAAGTCAAAGAAGTTGCTGAAGAAGAGTCGGCTGAAACCGAGGCTTCACTAATGAAACTGAAGAAGGATGAGTTGGTTGAGAAGGCAAAGGCTGCAGGAGTTGCAACTTCTGGAACCAAAGCTGATATCGTAGCTCGCCTACTTGAGTGAGTTGAAAGATGATGCGCCTAGGCCTCATTGGCGGCACGGCTATGACCAGCCTTGCAACTAGTGAGTTAGATGTCACTAGGAGTGATGAAATCATAGTTGAGACAAAGTACGGTAGTGTACCATTACTCTGTGTTAAAAGCGGAGATAATGAACTGTTTTTCGTAGAAAGACATCACGGAGAAGGCACTACACCTCCTCATTCGATAAATCATCATGCCAACATAATGGCATTAGCAAATGCTGGTGTAGAGTCGATTCTTGCAATATGCTCGGTGGGCACTATTCCACAAGACTTCCCTCCTGGCTCAGTGGGGTACGCTCATCAGTACATTGACTTCACAGGTGTTGAATCTACATTCTCGAATAATGATGCTAAGTTCACTTCAATGACTGAGCCGTTCGATGCAGGAATGAACGATAAACTGGAAGCAGTCTTGACAAAATTGCAACCAGGCCTCAAATTGAGCAGAACATATTGGTTGGCACACGGTCCACACTTTGAGACCAAGGCAGAAATCGATGCTATAGAGAAATTAGGTGGAGAAGTAGTTGGAATGACTATGCCTAGGGAGTGTAAGTTAGCTGCTGAATTAGATATTCCGTATGCAGCGATTATCGTATCAAGTAATTGGGCAGCAGGTCGAGAACCTGGTGATTCAAGTAAGGATTTGAATCATGAAGAAGTGTCCTCAACAGCGGAATCTAAACTTGGACCTGTGATTGAATGCATCAAGGCGTTCACGCAATGACTAATTCTCTAGCGAACAAAACAACACTCATGGGGCGAAGCGTTGAGGATTGGCTGGCTAGCCAAGATGATGATGAATGGAGTATAATGATGCGTAAAGTCGCAGCCTTCCATCACAAGCACGATTTCGCAGGAAATAATGGTCATGATATGGGTTACAGGATTGCCCTTACTGTTGAGGAATTAGGAGAGTTAGCAGCTGCAGTCACTAAAGGAAAGCCAATAGAAGAGTGTGCAGAAGAGATGGCAGATGTTTTAATTTTGTTAATGGGTCACTCACTTGCGATGAAAATAGATCTAAAATCGGCATTTGAATCAAAGTATGAAAAAATCATGCAGAGGCCTGCAAGAAAAGGGCGCCTTGGGATAAGGGTTACAGAATATAATCCAGATGAATAATCGGGAGTGCTTTTTTTAGGCAAGCATTGAAACAATAGTCGCTCTAGCAATGCTATGGCATACTGCGTTTCAATCACTAAAGCGGGCTCTCCCTCAGTTCTCAAAATACAGGAAATAGAAATGCCAGTTCCTAAGGAAAAGGAAGTCTGTGTTGAGGTTCATTATGCGGGGATCAATTTCGCTGATACTCTGATGAGACTTGGTCTGTATCAACCAAGACCTCCGTTTCCATTTACTCCTGGATATGAAGTCAGCGGGGTAATACATTCCCTTGGACCGGGTGTCACAGAGTTTGAGGTTGGCCAGAGAATTGTTGCAGCGATGCCCACAGGTGGCCAATGCAGTCATGTTGCAGTCGGGGTATCGAGAGTAATTCCAATCCCTGATGACATGGGTCTGGATGAAGCTGCAGCCATGCCAGTAACCTACCTAACTGCACACCACATGTTGCATTATTTAGGTCATCTCAAGAAAGGTGAGACTGTTTTAATTCATGGTGGAGCGGGTGGTGTTGGGACAGCGGCACTCCAATTATGCCAATGGGCAGGAATAGAGCAAGTCTGGGCGACTGCTTCTGGACACAAATCAGACATTATCAAATCATTTGGTGGAATACCAATCGATAGGCATAACGAAGATTTTACAAAAATTGTGAAAGAAGCAACTGATGGAAGAGGAGTCGACCATATACTAGACCCGATTGGTGGAGATAATCTAACAAGAAGTCTTGGGTGTCTTGCCGAAGGTGGTAAGTTGTACACATACGGTCTTTCTTCAGCGGCTCCAACATCAAAACGTTCTATTTTGAAAGCGTTCTTTGCATTGAGAAAGACACCAAAATTCGATGCCCTCCGACTCATGACAAGGAATAGAGGAGTGTTCGGTGTCCACATGGGAACTTGGAAAGACGAAGAAGCGATGGCACACCAACTCCACAAAATAATGGAAGGGGTGAAAGAAGGTCACCTCAAACCTGTAATCGACTCAGTCTTCGATGCTGAAGACGTAGCGAATGCACACCAACACATCCATGATGCCAAAAATATTGGTAAGGTGTTACTCAGATTCGCTAAATGAACATTAATTTGCTAAACCACCAAGGATCAATGCAAGAAAGTAAAATGCTGCTATTAACCCGACAATGAATCCGACTGTTGCGAGCAAGCTAAAACCAGTCCAAAGTGCTACAATATTCAATAAAACCTTTGTAATTCCTTTTTCTTTTGGTAGGTTGTAAACAACTTGAACTGGTTGTTGTCCCCAAACGAACTCTTCTTCGCACATTGGGCACTCAAAATCCCCAAAGGCACCATCTGGCAGTTCAAGGTCTCCCGAGCAGTGCGGACAGGTAACCTCCACCATGTAGCACACATATCTAAATCGACGATAAACGTTCACCCGATTTTTTCCGGGAGCTACTTGGTTCTGTGCTCAGAATTGGACCTGGACGGCTTCCCTCTGTACAGGGTCTGTTACTTCGAACAGATCTCTGCGCATTGCACCCTTCATTCCAGCGACGATGCTGGTTGGAATCATCTGTATTGCAGCATTCCAGTTGGTTGCACTTGCGTTGTAGAATTCTCTTCTGTCAGATACCTGGTTCTCAATGGAGACCAGTTGGTTTTGTAGGTTGACGAAGGAAGTGTCAGCCTTCAGTTCGGGGTACTGCTCTGCAACCATGTTGATTCTTGGCATGAGTGCGGCAAGAGTGCCCTCTGCAGCACCCAGACCTTTGACATCACCGCTCGCTAGGCAGCCTGCTGCGGTTTGGCGAGCTAAAGCGAATTGCTCGAATATTTCTCTTTCATGGGATGCGTATCCCTTCACGGTGTTTACTAGGTTTGGAATCATGTCATATCTTTGTTTAAGTAGAACATCGATATCTGCCCATGATTTGTTAACATTTTCTTCAAGGCGTACTAATCTGTTCCATGTGCTTATAAACCAAATCATCACTATGAGGACCACTATGCCGGCGATTATACCAATTACGAGACCTGTGCTCATGTGTTGTTGGCTTTTCAACAGATACTTGAAACTATCTTACTTTGCCAACCAACTAGTATACGAAGTTCAGACTATCTGATTATCCTCTAATCCAATGTTGAAATATCATGTCGTGTTGGTCATTTTCGCCTGCAGGAACGTGCCTCTCTTCATTTAATTTGAAACCCATGCCTGTGATATCTGGGAAGTGTGTGTCAGCACCGTCTACTCTTGTATCGATTATGGTTCTGTGTAACTGGTTAACATGGGGAAGAAACAATTCGTAAATTTGGCCTCCGCCAATAATCCATCCTTCCATTTCCATTGCTTGGTCAAATGACACGACCTCAACGCCCTCGACTTCACCCCTTGAGAGTACGACATGCCTTCTGCCAGGCAATAATCCGGGTAATGAGTCCCAAGTTTTCCTTCCCATGATAATTGTTGAATCCATTGTGACTCGTTTGAAATGTTGTAAGTCAGTTGACTGTCGCCATGGCAAGTCTCCATCTTTGCCAATGGCACCGTTTCTGTCACAGGCAACAATCATTCCCAGCATAATATCACACTGCGATTGGGGCCTTTATGTGAGGATGGTGCTCGTATCCATGAACTTCTATATCCTCATAAGTGAAATCATCGATATTTGTAATGTCTGGATTTAACTTGAGTTGAGGAAGCGGCTCAATAGGAGTTCTAGTGAGTTGTAATTTTGCTTGCTCAAGATGATTCATGTAAAGATGAGCATCTCCTAGTGTATGCACAAACGTTCCTGCTTCCAATCCACAAACTTGTGCCATCATGTGGGTGAGTAAAGCGTAGGATGCGATGTTGAATGGCACACCCAAGAAGACATCTGCACTTCTCTGGTACAATTGACAGTTGAGTTTGCCATTGGCTACGTGGAATTGGAAAAATGCATGACAGGGCATTAAAGCCATTTCTTCGAGTTCTCCAACGTTCCATGCACTTACGATTATCCTACGAGAATTAGGATTGGTTTTGATCATCTCGACAGCTTGTTGAACTTGGTCGATTACCTTCCCGTCTTTAGTTTCCCATTCCCGCCATTGTTTGCCATAAACAGGACCCAAGTCGCCATTCTCATCGGCCCACTCGTTCCAGATTCTTACTCCATTTTCTTGGAGATAGGCGATATTTGTATCTCCTGCAAGGAACCAAAGCAGTTCGTGGACGATTGATTTCAGGTGCAATTTCTTAGTTGTGACCATAGGAAATCCCTTGGATAGATCGAAGCGCATTTGATGTCCAAACACGGATAATGTACCCGTGCCAGTCCTATCTCCTTTCTCCTCGCCCTCGTCGAGGATACGCTGCATCAAGTCGAGATACTCCTGCATTGGCTAATGTCCTAGTATGAAGGCCTTTGATGATTTTCACGGGGCCCCTTGGCCTTTGATTCTCTCCATGAATTCATCAGTAAACTGTCGATACATTGCCGAAAGTGATGATTTAACCTCGTGGTCATCTTTGTGAGCAAGTGCTTGCAAGTCTTGGACAGAAGTTCTTTTTTCCAACCACTCCCACCATGTTATGGGCTTTCCATATGAGATCCCAACCTTTCTCCAAAGGCGAGGCAGCTTATGCTTGTTAGGAGTCATAAATTCTCGAGTTCCCGTAAGGCCAATCGGGACAACGGGAACATCAGGATATGACGCAGCTAGTCTAGCGATACCTGTTTTTCCTGGCAAGAGGAATGGTGGCTCAGTCTTCTTTGAGCGGGTACCTTCTGGGAATATACCCAATGCTCTGTTTGCATGCAAGACGACAGCTGCACTAGATAATGCATCAGCACCACCAGTTTCTCTATTTGTTTCGATTTGTCCCGTTGCCCTCATGAAAGTTCTTAGGGCTACATTACGAAAATGACCATCCTTTGCTAGATAGTGTGTCCTCCTTCTAGATGCGAGAATAACAACCAATGGGTCAACGTGTGAAAGGTGATTAGCAGCAAGAATCGTTGGACCTGATTTTGGAACATTCCCTATCCCTCTGATTTTCACTCTCAAAATCATTCGGAAGAATGGAGCCAGTGTCCATCGCATGAATCCATAGGATGCATCTCCGGTAATCCTCGCATCTTTTGGAGTGATTCTCCAGTGGCTTTCCAAAGCCATCCACGCCTCTTTGAGGTCGCTCATTGATTAGTTCCTGAAACTACTAACCTTTGATGCTTGCCTAATATCAGAATGAGGTAATGCTGAAATGGGCCCTGCACGGGCACCACCACATGCGTCTCCTCGTACTTGCGATGTTGCTGTCCGCAACTTTCGCACCATCCGTGCTTGCAGACGTACAATGGGAAGAGGATGGATGGCTTTCAACCATTGGCGAAGAGCGCCTAGAGAAAGGTGATGAATTCGGGTGCTACGGCATGCCAAATTTGGCCTGGAAGGCTGATCCTGGAGCGGTTGCTCTTGAATGTCGTGACTATATTGAGAATAGAATCGATGCCTCGAAGTGGGGCAGTAGTCCGATTTCCACCTACACTCCTAGTGATTTGACAGCAGCTCAACACACGGTCATTTCGAACCAAGGATTCAGCGTACACGGGGATGAAACCGGCCAAACTGCTACCGCTTGGCACAGCGCAGAAAACGTTCCTGAACGTGAATACGATTGGTTCGACTTGGGACGGAGAGGAGGCTCGCTGGAGAAGGGTATTGCAGAAATTTCTTTGCTAGAGTCAGAACTTGATTCTGGCGGCCTTGTAAATATGTACTGGATTGGTAGGATCTATGATGCCACGGTTAGACACGACTCAGATGTAATAGAAATGTTATCTGAAAGGGATGATACTTGGTTTACTACTTGGGGTGAAGCGTACTCATACTGGGCTGTAGAAAGGTGTAACAGTTTCAATCATTCACTCGAGGATTCTGTTCTTCGTTTTGAGTCAATCGACTCTGTTGCTTGCAGGTCGGCAACAAATGCATGGAATGTGCCAATAACCTGGATTGCAAACATCTCGAGTGCAACCGTATTGGATTCCAGTTTGCCTCCATTGGAAGTTGATGACCGGAATACAAAAGAGGGTTGGAGACAAGAAGGTTCAATTCTATATATCAGTGTACTAGCAGGTAATGTTGTAGAGTTTAATCTCAGTGAAGATGTTGAATACGATATCACTGGCAGAACCCAATTCTTCAATAACAAAACATCAGCATTGACCATTGGAGGTCATTCTACAACCGATTTATTCCTTTGGTCAAAGAGGTTTGACGACCATGAATTCCTGAAGTTCACTTGGTTACTTACACCAAGAGGACTTGAAGAGGGTCTAGAGTGGCTCCCATATGTTGGCGTTGGAGTATTAATTCTGAGTGTCTCGGGGATTTGGCTCGTTTTGAAGAAAGACGCCTTGGCATATTCCAAAGCCGAAGAGTTGATGCCTAAAGGCGAAAGCGGTGATGCTGATGGATGACGAAGTTAGGATCGATCCATGGGGTTCATCTCAATCAACAGATTACTCAGGGATAATCGAAAAATTCGGTCTCTCTTCGATGGAGGGTGTTTCCCTGAATTCGCCATCAAGGCTACACCGCAGAGGTGTTGTCTTTGCTCACAGAGATCTTGATATGGTCTTAAACGCAAAAAAATCAGGCGAACCATTCGGAGTTCTTACTGGCCTGATGCCATCTGGTAGAATGCATCTTGGGCATTCGATGGTCATCGACCAAGTAAATTGGTTCCAGCAGCAGGGCGGTGACGTTACAATTGCAGTTGCAGACCTTGAATCGACCGCAACTAGAGGTATTTCACTAGCCGAAGGAAAGAAAATTGCATCGGAGGAGTATGTGTCATATTATGCTGCGTTAGGTCTTGACCCGGATAAAACCACAGTTTATTTTCAATCCGAGAGAAATGTAGTTCAAAAATTAGGTTTCCAGCTAGGTAAGAGAACTAACCTAAGTGAGTTAGAAGCGATATACGGATTTGATGGTTCGACTAATCTTGCTCACGTGCAAGCACCACTGGTTCAAGCTGGTGACATTTTACATCCTCAGTTGAATGAATACGGTGGGCTGCGTCCGATTGTAGTACCTGTCGGAATCGACCAAGATCCACATCTAAGATTGACCAGGGGATTGGCATCCAAAACAAACTGGTTCAATGTGAGTGATGCGAAAATGGGAATTCAAGTCGGCGTGTCAATTCAAGAGGAGAACTCTTCAATCATGGGTGTTGAGCCAAGCGGTCGAGTGAATAAAGAAAGGCAGAAAGAAGTATTTTCGAAGATAGTTTCAGCCATACAAGGGCTAGGTTATTCAGATATAATGTCAAATCCTAAGCATGGTACTGTAAACATACCCAGTGCTACCTCTAAGGATAAAGGGCCTATCAGAATGGCACTGTTATCTCTTGAGCGAAGTATGGGAGGGATGGGTCTGCTTGCTCCGTCGAGCACATACCATCGATTCGCAGTTGGAATGACAGGCGATAAGATGTCATCTTCGAAGCCTAAGACCACTCTCTTCTTGTCAGATGATATTGCGACAGCAGAAAAGAAAATCAAAAAATCATTTTCAGGTGGACAAGCAACAATCGAAGAGCACAGAAGATTAGGTGGAGACCCGGATAAAGACGTAGCATACCAATACATGATGTATTTCTTCGAAGAAGATGATAAATTCCTTGGAGAGATAAACCAAGACTACAGAGCAGGAAAAATACTCGCTGGTGAAATGAAGCAGATGTGCATCGAAAGGGCAACTGATTGGCTTTCGAATCTTGCTGAAAAGCGCGATGAAACCGCTCACCTTGTGGACCAGTTCTTTGAATGATCAAGATAATCTGATCGTTTCAAGATTTTGAGGAGCGTATGTTCTCACCTTGAATTTCTCTCTTAGGGTTCTTCCAAGTTCGTTGCATTTGAAGTAATCACCATGGTGACAAATAACATTCTTTGGCCTAGGACTCATATTCTCTATGAATTCTAGCAGCTGCCTTCTGTCGGAGTGACCACTGAAACCATCGATTGTTGCCATCTCGCAGCCTATTTTCACAATCTCTGTCTGGCCATTGATTACCATTGGCACTTCACTGAAACCTTTCTGCAGTCTTCGCCCAAGTGTTCCTTCAGCTTGGTAACCTACGAAGCAAAGAGAGTTTCTCGGTTCGTGTGCCCAGTTTTGGAAGTAGTTCATTACCGGACCTCCATTCATCATACCGCTGGTTGCTAGTACGATACATGGGCTTCCATCCATTACAATCGACTCTCGC
>JAYYDR010000051.1:0-78932 GCA_036160735.1 Thermoplasmatota archaeon | reverse complement strand
CCGGTTAGTGAGTAGAATCCAAAGTGGTCTCCGAACGGCCCCTCAGTTCTAGTTTGAGTTGCGTCAACCCACCCTTCGATTACTACATCTGCATCAGCTGGAACTAGAATATCTTGGGTTAGTGCTTTTGTGATTCTCAGCCTTCTCTTTCCAAGGAATCCAGCAAACATGTATTCTTCGAGATTATCAGGGAGTGGGGCGATTGCTGAGAAAATCAATTCAGGAGGTCCGCCAATACAAATCGCAACCGGCATTTTTCCGTCTGGCCAAGCAGCTGCATGGTCGGCACCGTGCTTGTGTATTTGCCAGTGCAATCCTACTTCTTTTGGACCGAATACTTGGCCTCTGTACATCCCAAGATTGTGTTCGCCAGAATTAGGGTCTTTGGTAACAACGAGTGGCAGGGTAATGTATCGCCCGCCATCCATTGGCCATGTCTTTGGAATCGGGAGTTTTGTTACATCTAAATCCATTTTGACCCTTTGGCAAGAACCCTTTCTCACCTTTTTTGGTGGCATTGAGATTGCATCCCGGGCGAGTGGCAAACCAGTCCACGGTTTCTTGACAATCCCTCCAATGTCTGGCTTCATCAGGGCAACTAGCCTGTCTCCGACTTCTGTTGGATGAGCCGCGCCAAGTGCTCTGAGGGTCCTATCGTGGGAGCCAAACAAGTTCATTGCAAGTGGGATTTCGCTAATTTCACCGTTTGGTAATCTCGGCTTCTCAAACAGCACAGCTGGGCCATTTGTTTTGACAAGCCTGTCGGCGATTGCGCCTGCCTCTAATTCGACGTCTACCGGCTCTGATATGCGTAGTAACTCGCCCTTTTCTTCGAGATGGGCAAGCCAGCGAGTAGAATTACGCCAGGCCATGCTACTGCTAGGACAACCCATTCATGAATACTTGTTCTCTTCCGACTCATTCAAGTCCCGCCTCCCCTTCGGGGAGGCATGGCGACTTGCGACGTATTGGTTATCGGGGCCGGTCCCGGGGGCGGATCAGCCGCACTTCACTCCGCTCGTGCTGGTCTTAGCACAATGATTGTCGAGGCTGACCCCGAAGTTGGGGTGCCTGTTCACTGCGGCGAGTGTCTATCTCAGATGGCTGTTGACAATCTTGATCTCGAACTTCCCGAAGATGTAATCGCTCTCGACTGCAAAGGCATCAGAGTGATTTTCCCAGACGGTACCGCTAAACTTCTCACAGAGAAAGGATACGTTCTCGAGAAGCATAAGTTCGAACAATGGTTGTGTGATGAAGCTGTCAATAAAGGTGCTAGTTTGCACCTAGGTCATAAGGTAACTTCAATGGAAAGAATTTACAATAGCAAAAATGAATTTACCAATTGGAAAATTGACGGTAAAGGAAATGAATTTCCAATTGAATGTAAAGCGGTGATTGACGCTTCTGGAGTTGCTGGCGCAGCGACAAAATTGCTGGATATGGGGACGGAAGTTGAGGTCATCGCTGGCTTCCAGTATGAGATGACTGAAGTCGACAATGATGGATATCTAGACTTCTACTTGTGGCCTGAATATTCTCCACATGGGTATGTATGGATGATACCAAAGAAAGGCGGTCGTGCTAACGTTGGGTTGGTTACAACCGACAAGAAGGGGGCAATCAAATATCTAGACAAGTTTGTTGAGGATACGTACCTCAAGGGCAAAGGAATTCAAAACCCAGAATGGAGAAAGCCAGGAATCAAGCCAAGACCGTTTGGAGGCACTATTCCAATTTCCGGCCCTCGTGAAATTACAACCGGAGACGGTCTAATTTTGGTTGGGGACGCTGCCGGATTTACCTCTCCTCTTTTCGAAGGCGGGTCTCATCTGGCACTTTGGTCTGGTAGGCAAGCCGCACAAACAATCGCTGCTGCAATCTCAGATGGAGATCTCTCCAACAAGCGAATGCTATCCTATGTCGATGCATGGAAGAAACGCTTCCCTCCATATCACAAAATTCTGAAGGGAAAAACATCCCTATATGATTTGAGCGACAAAGAGTTATCCAACATGGCACGTTGTTTGCCAGAGGAGTTGGGGTCTATGTCAGTTTTTGATAAGCTTTGGATTGGTTTGAAAATTCTAGTAAAACATCCACTGCTATACACCAAAGGCGTCATCAGCGTCTTGCTATCATTCGGATATTCGAGGGCTAAGCATTTTGGCTGGTGAGTAAATGGAATCTTTGTTGATGCCATTCGCTGTTTTCGTTGCAGCTTACATCACATACCGGCCAGATGCTAAACTAACTTGGATTCTTGCTATGCCTTTCCTGATTCTAGCGTTTATGTTCACTATGGACTATGACCTCATCCATCTTGTTGCATGGTATGGTGGAGAAGAGTTACCTTTGCGATACAGATTCGCAGCAACATGGGCTGCAAGAGAAGGACCAATCTTGCTCTGGGTAGCATGGATGGCACTTCTATCAATAGTATGGAGAAACCCACTGAAATCTGAATCCGAAGAAACTCAGTTACTGCGCCTTCGACTGATGAATGGGTTTGCGCTTACCCTCCTCTTGGTGGCATGGATCTTGAGACCATTCAAGCCTGCAGAGGGTAATGGTCCTGGACTAAATGAACTCCTGCAAACCGACTTGATGGTCATACATCCACCTCTAATTTTCCTTGCTTATTCATTGTGCATTGTGCTATCCTGCATAGCAATCTCTTCTTTGCTAACAAGTTCGAAAGGAATCAAGGACAGGATGATTCAAGTCGCTAGGCCTGCGTTCTTCTTCGCTACACTAGGAATTGGTTTAGGTGGCTTGTGGGCCTATCTAATCCTTGATTGGGGAGGCTATTGGGCATGGGACCCTGTTGAGACGGGTTCCTTGCTGCCGTGGATATGTTTGGTAATGCTCCTCCACCTGAGAACCAAGCCAGGTAAGACATCCGACCATATGTGGGCAGGTGTTGCGATGGCAAGCGGAGCTCTGGCGCTGTTTGCTACTATGGTTACACGTGCAGGTGGAGTCTGGGCGGTAAGCGTACACACTTTCGTTGTGAATTCTTCAGGCTCTCCGCCAGAAGACGTATTTGGGCGAATCATGGTCCTTCTGTCTGATAACAGCGGTATTGAAGTCATAGTCTACTTCATGGGAATTCTCCAACTTCTCGGAATATTCCTAGCCACTAGGCTAGGCCATGAATACTCAAAATATTGGCTTGCACTCCTTCCAATCATTGCAGTACTCGGCGTAATTGGAGGAGGGGATGTTCTCAATGGATTCCCTTCAACACTTCTTGTTCTGCTGGGTCTGGGACCCTTTGTTGAGGCGGGTATTAACTCACTTCCAGAGGGCCATGATTGGAAGTGGTTCGCTCTTCCGGGAGTTATGGTTGCTCTGAGGTTCATTCATGGTGACGTCCTTTTCGAGTTGTTATCCCTGCTGTTCGCATTTGGATTAATATTTGAAGAGGAACGGCACAAAGCATGGGGTTGGGCAAGTGCTGGTGTTATGCTATTCCTTGCAGCCTCATGGGCAGGAATGTTTGACATCTGGATTTGTGCAATTGGTATGACAGCCTTCGTAGCGCCATGGTTCTTTGCTGAAGAAAACACTGAGTCAAAATTGTCCTTCAAAGATAGGGCGACACAACAGCGTCTTGCTTTGTGGAGTCCTGTAGTAGCCGTGGGACTTTACCTAATCCTAACCCTAGTTATTCTCATAGCTAGTATCGACTCTATTCAGTTTGCAGCACACGAGTTGTATGGTGCTCCATTCATTGCAGTGATGATGATCTCATATGTCATGTGGAGCATGAGAAAGAAGCCAGAACGCATTTTTTACACACTTATGGCTACTCCATTGATTGTATTGATCGCATGGCAATTTGGTAATTCTCTTGGTTACGACTCTCAGGATATTCTAGGGGCGTCAATCAGTCGTGGACAGGTTGGCTTAGTGGTCTTGATTCCAGCATTATTTGCTCTGCCTGCGACTTTATCTCTGATTAAAGAAAATTCAGCAAAACGCAAGATACCATTCTTTGCACACATTGTCCACCTCGGAGTTGTTTTACTTGTCATTGGACACGTAATGAGTACCACAATAATCGATAGAGGTACGTTCTCTCATTCTGTTACACTCATCAAAGACGAGAAGGTTGAATGGGAAGGCTATGAATTCGAATTCACGGAAGTTGTTACGCAAACCGAAGACCTTGAAGTCGGGGACGGATATCTTGGCGCTGTAATCAACGTATACAAAGACGGAGAACTGATTGAAACCGTTGAACCTGGTGTGTTAAGATTTGATACTCGTTCTAGGTCAGAAGTCGATAGAATAAGTATGTGGCATGGAGATTTAGTTCTGATTATGGACGGCACTCAAGCACGCTCTTTAATGGAGGGCAGTGACCTTGTTAGAATCATGGTGTATGATTTGCCTGGAATCCACTTGGTATGGGGTGGATGGGTGTTGATGTTGCTAGCAAGTCTTGCCATGTGGGTACCCCGGAGAGACCCAACTCATTGAAATAGGGATGGTTGGTCGCCGAAATGCCCCCGTAGGGGGCGTTAGGTGAAATACCATGGAAGAAGGAACCATTGTCCACGTCGATTATGACCTGTATAACGCAGACTCCGGCGATTTGATTGAGACCACAAGAGAAGAAGTCGCAAAGGAGCATGACATGCACCAGGAGGGTAGAACATACACTCCTCTTGTCTGCGTAGTCGGTGCTGGAAACCTAATCTCCGGATTTGAAGACAGCCTTCTTGAGGCTGAAGCAGACAAGGATGTCTCACTAGAGATCGCACCTGCTGATGCCTACGGCGAGAAGGACCCAGACCAAATCGAGACAATTTCAGTCGACAAGTTGCTAAGACACGTCCGTGACCCTAAGTCACTTTACATCGGAGGCCCAGTTTCAATCGAGGGTCGTCAAGGAACTCTTTCCTACCTAGCAGCAGGTCGCGCAAGAATCGATTACAACCACCCAATGGCTGGTCGCACTCTGAAGTATGACTACAAGATTGTAAAGGTCGTAGAAGGAAAGGAAGAGAAGGTTGCAGCTCTCCTAGAAGCAAACACAGGTCAAGAAGGCTTTGAGGTATCTTTCGACGGAGATGACATTTCAATCATCGTCCCTCAAACAATGCTATTCGACCCTAACGCTGCAATGCAGAAATTCCGCTTAGTTACAGTTCTTCGTGACGCAGTCGAGGCAGGCAAGGTCTCATTCGTTGAAGTACACGAGCCTCGTGTCGCTGCAGAGGAATCTTCAGAGGGCTCTTGTGAAAACCCGAGCTGTGAAGACCCATCCTGCGAAGTTAAGGAATGCGACGCAGGCAGCGAAGAAGAGTGATTATTGCACGCAATACTCATCACCTTAATCGGCGTGGTATTGACATGGAAGACACAGAATTCTCCAGCACTGAGAGAATTCTACTATCCGTTATCGGATTAATTTTCTTAGTTGTAATTGGTGGGTTGGTTTTCGCACCGGAGATATTCTGGGATGATTTCGTAAAGGTGTATATTTGGGACCCGATCGTTAAAGATGCTGGGAAATCTGGTGATGCAGGATATACTGCTGTAAATACAGCGGTTTACATCGCTACGATGATTGCTGCAGTAATCGCATTTCAAGCGCTATTCCGGAAGTGGCAACTTCCTGTAGATGACAAGATGGTGTGGGCACTGATTGCATGGGTTGCATTGGCTCCTGTGTTGAGAGTTATGGAAGACGCTGATTACTTCAAAGAAGGAGTCGATGTTTTATTCATCTCTCCTCTCATCCACATCCATCTTGCTGCTTGGTTGATTCTTTCAGCAGTAATCGGGCATATTGGAAGGAAGAATCACCTTTCTATGCTTACGATGCTACTCGTGGCTTATATCGCCTTCACAGGATTGCTTGTACTTCCAAGCGTACACACACACGAGACAGGTCATGCATGGATCTTAGGAGGGTCTATTGCAGGTGCAGTAATGATTGCAGTAGTAATTCACAACACATGGAATTGGCATGAAATTCCTCGTTCCATGCTTGCATTTGCGATTGGATTGATCACAATGGGGCTAGGCCACTGGGCACAATTAGTGTCTACGCCATGGGTCAATGACAACGATGTGCTACCCAAAGACCACGCTATACTTTGGCCTGTTCTCGTCGCAGTGGTTTTGCCTGCAATTATCACATGGGCTGTTTGGCGTAAAGGGGAAGAAGACCTGATGCAATTACGCTTGACAGGAAACGAAGTAGGAGTGATTCCCGATGGTATGACATTGGATGAGTGGGAGAGTGAAGACCGTTCTACTCACCCTGTGGAGATGCTATCTCCTCGTGGAATTCTCGCAACTCCGATGGTGGCAGGAATGTTGTTTGGACAACTCTGCGACGGTCTTGCAACAATGATTGGAATTGACTACTTTGGATTTTCAGAGAAACATCCTCTTTCCGATGCAGTCATCCAGTTCGGAAACGATTTGGACATTCTTGCTGAAGGGGCATGGCTCTTTTTCTTGGTCAAAGCGACACTTGCTGGATTAATTGTGTGGATGTTCTCTGAATTAAGAATCGAATCTAGACAACAGCATCTTCGAGTCCTAATTGTACTAGCTGTAATGATTGTTGGAATGGCTCCGGGACTGCGTGGTATCGGTCGGTTAATTCTCGGTGTCTAAGCGGTTGATTCAAGTCTAAATCGCTGCTCGGTGATTTGAGGGGAAGACATGGATAGGTTACCAACTCGTGTAAATCGTGTTGACCCAGACTACCAAAACCGCCGCACTCACAATCTAGAGTTGATAGAAACACTTCGCTCAAGACTTGATGCAGTGAGCGAAGGCGGCGGTGGCAAATATGTTGAAAGACACCGCAGTAGAGGAAAAATGCTGGCCCGTGAGAGGATTCAGAAAATCATCGACCCAGGTACAGCATTCCTAGAATTATCTCCACTCGCAGCATTCGAATTGTATGATGGTAGGGCAAATAGCGCCGGAATCGTTACCGGTGTCGGCTTAGTACACGGCAGAGAGTGCCTATTCGTAGCAAATGATGCAACGGTCAAAGGAGGCTCCTACTATCCAATGACAGTAAAGAAACACATACGTGCTCAAACCGTCGCTCATGAAAACAATCTTCCTTGCATTTACTTGGTAGACTCGGGAGGGGCATTCCTCCCAATGCAAGACGAAGTTTTCCCAGATATTGGGCACTTTGGTAGAATCTTCAGAAATCAAGCAAAAATGTCCGGTGACGGCATACCACAGGTAGCAGCGGTACTCGGAAGTTGTACCGCTGGTGGGGCATATGTTCCCGCAATGAGTGATGAATCAATCATCGTCAAAGGCAATGGTACGATTTTCTTAGCCGGGCCACCACTAGTCAAAGCAGCAACCGGGGAAGAGGTAACTGCAGAGGAGTTAGGTGGCGCGGATGTCCACACTTCACAAAGCGGTGTGGCTGATCATTTCGCCGAAGATGAAAACGAAGCGCTGCGAATGGTTCGCAATGTAGTCGAAAACCTCGGCTCAAGGGATTTGGCTCCATTCGATAGAAAAGATGCAGAGGAACCATTCTATGACCCGGATGAATTACTGGGTCTAATCCCTTCAGATAACAGAACTCCAGTAGACGTCAAGGAAATCATAGCAAGGATCGTTGACGGTAGCAGATTTCACGAATTCAAATCGAGATACGGTCAAACTCTGATTTGCGGATTCGCACACATTCACGGCTACAAAGTTGGAATAGTTGCCAACAATGGTATTCTATTCTCTGAATCATCTCTAAAAGGCGCTCACTTCGTTGAATTGTGTGGCCAAAGAGGAATACCACTTATTTTCCTACAGAATATTACAGGATTCATGGTCGGAAAGGCCTACGAGGCTGGTGGCATCGCAAAAGACGGCGCAAAACTCGTAACTGCAGTATCTTGTGTTAACGTACCAAAATTCACAGTAATCGTCGGTGGTTCACACGGTGCAGGAAATTACGGAATGTGCGGAAGAGCATACGACCCACGCTTCTTGTTCATGTGGCCAAACAGTAGAATTTCTGTCATGGGCGGTCCTCAAGCGGCAGATGTACTGACAACGGTCAAACAAGACCAAAGGGCGAGAGAAGGTCAACAGCCCATGGAGGGTGAAGAATTAGAGGCGTTTAGAGCTCCAATTCTAGAAAAATATGAGACTGAGGGAAGTCCATATTATTCAACCGCAAGACTCTGGGATGACGGAATAATCGACCCGAGAGATACTCGAGATGTGCTCGGACTTTGCATAGCCGCAAGTCAGAATGCAAAGCTGCCTGATGACCGATTTGGCGTATTTAGAATGTAATTGGGAAATTAAAATTTGCAATTGGAGAGTTTCACATGAAGGATATGCCAAAAACCTCACTAGTAAAGGTCGAAATTGACGATTGTATAGCAAGAGTAACCCTTGCAAGGTCTGAGAAATACAATGCTTTGAACGTACAAATGATTACTGAATTAATCGAGGTATTTTCTTGGACGGCTAAGAATTCAGTAGGTGTCAATGGGAAACTAGTTTCTGATGATGGCACTCCTTATCTTAGGGTCCTAATTCTATCTGGTGAAGGTAAGCACTTCTGTGCTGGCGCCGATATCAACATGATGCGAGATGCAGGTGCAAATACACCTGAAGAAAACCGCCGAGATTCTGAAAGATTGGATTCTCTATTCAATGGCTTGTGGGCACACCCCTGTTTTACAATCGGAAAGATACAGGGTGTAGCACTTGGAGGCGGTGCTGGTTTGATTGCGTGCTTAGACCACGTAATTTGTGACTCCAGAGTCAAAATCGCCCTATCGGAAGGCAAGTTAGGAATTCTGCCTGCAGTAATCGGGCCCTACGTTTACCGAAGAATGGGAAGTGCGAACTTCCGCAGGCACGCAATGCTTGCTGGTAGAATGGATACAAACGAAGCACTGAGGATTGGAATGATCGATTGCATCGATGATTCATTAGATGAATCAAGCGTTGTATCAGAAGTTCTCTCAACGGGGCCTTGTGCGGTAACAGCGGCTAAGGAATTGACTCTTGGTTTTGACAGATGGGAAGGCGATGATGAATCTCTGCGCCTCTGGACTCTTGATTTCACTAGTAGAATGCGTGGTAGTGATGAAGGGCAAGAAGGTCTCTCTTCTTTTTTAGAAAAGAGAAGCCCTAACTGGAAATCTGAGGAGTGATTCGATGCTAAAACGTACTCTCGTCGCAAACCGCGGTGAGATTGCATGCCGTATTTTGAGGTCGTGCCGTGAGGCCGGTGTCGAGGGAGTTGCGATTTATGCTGAAAACGACTCTGGAACCTTGTTTACAGAACTCGCAGACATAGCAGTCCAACTCGAAGGCGAGGGCCTAGCAGAGACCTACCTCAACCAGGAACAGATTCTACGAATCGCATTAGATACAGGATGTGACTCAGTCCATCCTGGATTCGGATTCTTATCTGAGCGAGCAGATTTTGCACAAGCAGTCATGGATTCAGGGTTGATTTGGATTGGCCCCTCTCCTGAAGCCATTACCAAAATGGGCGACAAAATGACTGCACGTATCACCATGAAAGAAGCCGGAGTGCCTGTAATTCCTGGTGAAGAAGTAACTGGTGGTCTCGAAGAAGTTCTACAAATCGCACCATCTGTTGGTTATCCACTCTTGCTCAAAGCAACCGCTGGAGGCGGTGGAAAAGGAATGCGTGCAGTACACAAGCAAGAAGACTTGGAAAGCGAAGCGAGAGCAGCGATGAGAGAAGCACTGAACGCTTTCGGTGATGATAGAATATACGTTGAGAGATTACTAACTGGCAGCCGTCACATTGAGATTCAAGTCCTTGCGGATAAGTATGGTAAAACAATCCACCTTGGAGAAAGAGAATGTAGTATCCAGAGGAGACATCAGAAAGTCTTCGAAGAATCACCCAGCGTTGCCTTGGATGCAGAATTGCGTGAAGCAATGGGTGAAGCAGCATGCGATGCAGCAAGAGCAGTGGCTTACGAGGGAGCTGGAACAGTAGAGTTCCTAGTTACCCCAAAAGGGGAATTTTTCTTCCTTGAAATGAATACTAGAATTCAGGTAGAGCACCCTGTAACTGAGATGGTTACAGGTGTAGATGTGGTGCGCGAACAATTGAGAATAGCTGGTGGTGAGGCAATGAGTTGTGGTCCACTCAACATGCGTGGTCACGCCATCGAAGTGAGGTTGTATGCTGAAGACCCGTCAAACAATTTTCTTCCAGCGATTGGTGTACTGCAGAAATTCATTGCACCGACCGGTCCAGGTGTACGCTTGGACACGGGCGTTAGGGAAGGTGACGCCGTAACGCCAGATTACGATCCTATGCTCGCTAAACTCATCGTTTGGGCACCTTCAAGAGAAGAAGCACTCCAAAGAATGTGCAGAGCATTGGACGAGTTCGTTGTCTTGGGCTGCACTACAAATGTCAGATTCCTCAGAGAACTTTGTACCAATCCCGATGTTGTTGATGGCTGGACCACAACCGACATGATCGACAGACTGTGGCCTGATGGGTGGTCTCCTAACCAAGCAGGCACAATTTCAGATGCTGGGTTACTGATTGCAGCAGCTTGTGAATCAACTAATCACGGCAAGACGGTAACTTCCTTGGGTGGAGGAACTGTAATTCCATCTCCTTTCTCTACGATTAGCAGGAGGTATCCTTGATGGAATTCAAAACCTCAAATGGTCGAATCGAAATCGACCCTTCAAGGGATGGGAATTCTTTCACCCATGAAGGAATGACTTTGCACACTGGCGAAAATTTGTGGTTGGAAATCGACGGAAGAAAGCACAAAGCGATCGCAACAAAGGTTGGAGATGTTTGGTGGGTACACGTACTAGGGCATACGCTTCAATTCGAGGTAGTAGAGGCCGGCGCCTCATCTGCAGACGATGATGGCGGCCTGACTGCACCAATGCCAGGGAAGATTCTCGAAGTTTACGTAACTAAAGGACAGAATGTCGTTTCAGGTGATATTCTCATGGTCATGGAAGCGATGAAAATGGAACATAAAATCGTTGCATCTAATGACGGAAAGGTTGAGTCCATTCATTTCAAAGAAGGCGACCAAGTGCCACAAGGGGCTGAATTACTCACCCTTTCTGAATGATTTTGTTGGTAACGCAGGTGTTACCCTTTAATACCGCCTCGGACGCGCAGCAACCATGCAAAAAGCACTCGCTCTATGTATGACAGCCCTGCTCCTGCTGGCAGGATGTTTAGGAACAGAAGACGCTGAAGAGGTTATTGAAGACCTTATAGAAGACACATTAGAAATCGTAGGCTGTGGAGATGAGACAGCCCTAAATTACGTTGCAAATGTAACCAACGCCAGTGACGATTTGTGTGTACATGAGGATTCCCTCGAGGCAACAATTGTCGACTTTATCACCATGATTGAGGATGGACCAGACATGGAAACACTTGACACAACAGTTGGTTACTCAATGGAAATGTCAGAAGTTTACGTTGACATGGAATCTTGCTACGAGTGGGAATATTGGAATCCAGACCAGGTAGATGAGAATCAACCATACAATGGATGTCCTGATGTTGTTGAAGTATCCATTCACTACATGGAAACCACAGTAATCACTCCAACAGGATTCAAGTCTACGATGGAACATACTATTGATGGAGAAACAGAATCCTCTGAGATTATTATCTCAGGCAATGAAGTTCAATTCCACATCAAGAACTCAACTGAAGATTTCACCGTTAGAATGAAACATGCAGAAACTTTTGAGGATGCTATGGAGATGATGATGTCTGATGATGATGACGATGATATGGGAAGTTATGACGATGACATGGGTAGCGGTGACGATGATATGGTCTGCTACGATATGAGCACTCACATGGTTCTTTTCGAATATTATGACCAAATGACCTGTGAGGGTGATGGATACATGTGGGTCCCTGCAAGCAGCGGTCCTAGCGATGACATGGAAGACATGCAAGAAATGGCAGACTTTGGCGAGGTTGATGTTAATGACTACACACAGTACTTCAATCCTCTATCCGCAACAATCACTGGATTTGCACCCGATGAAACAGGATTCACTTTCAGTGGTTCTCTAAACATTGATGATGCGCCTTTCAGTTACTTAGAAATCCATACTGACTCGACCTTCAAGGTTCTTGGATTCACGATGGAAGACGCAGAAGAAGAGGATAACTGGGTAGAATTCATGATGATTGAATCTGGTGATACCTCAACCGATAACACGATCGCACTTTCTGCGCTACCATACGTTCTGTTCGACATGTCAGATTCTGGAGATGGAGACTCTGGAGATGACACATCTTGGTACCCATACATGGGTGGTTATTGCGAGTGGGAAGGAAACCCAGACGACGATGTTCGATGGTCTTGCAAAGAAGACCAATCCGATTCAGATTGGGAAAACTGGTGGTACTACTGTGAACTTCACGAAGGCGACTGGTATTGTACGGATGACTATGGACAGTCCTCTGATTATGCAAACTCAGCTGACAACGACAGATACACCAACGGATACGATGGTGGAGATGATGGCGGTTCAGATGACGACTTCGTGTGTGATAACGGAGAAACAATCCCATCGGATTGGGTAAATGACGGGTATCCAGATTGTGAAGACGGTTCAGATGAGTCCGGTGATGGGCCTGGAGAAGAAGTGTTCCACTACTACGACAACTGTACCGATGAAGGCAATTATTACGAATGCTGGATGGACGAGTGGGATCACGACGGCGACGGCGACTATGAAGAGAGTCACGGCTACAATTACGAAGACTGCTCTCTAGAGTCCAATGGCTCTTGGATGTGCTTTGTAGGTTACGCAGATGAAGACAATGAAGACGTAGAGTACTACTACTACGACAACTGCAATTACGATAATGAAACTGATTTCTATGAATGCGTCACACCTGAAGGAGCCGACGGGTGGGAAAACTGCGAATTGGAATCTAATGGCACTTGGAGGTGCTGGTACGATTACCCACAAGAACCAGAACCTTTCTACTCCTGTACGCCATTCGTTGCACAGAATTCCGCAGGATTCTCAATCTTCGACAATTCAAGTTTGGATTACTCGATATGTGGAATGGAAATCATCAGCACCAATTTATCCTACGATATGTACGAGTTTGACAACTCCACATTTACCATGCCAACCAACCTAATTTGGGAAGAATGTTGGATGCAAGGGAACGAGACCGTATGTGAACAAGGTGAGATTTACTATGATGCGAACACCACAATGTTGTGGGAAACCACCCACGAGAACAACTACATGGATTGTGACGGAGATTATGACAACAACACCAGCATGTGTACGGAATGGATTGGAAACATTACCGATGCAGATGGAAGCGCTTTCCTAATCGTAAGTGGCTGGGGAGAGACGCTAATCATGTATCAATACGATGAAGCAACTCAAAGCGGTTTGATAATTTCAGTTGAATCAGATGATGATGATTTTGACCCACAGATGATGTTCGACATGTTCGATGCGAATGAAGACGGAGAAGTGACTGCCAGTGAATGGGCTGACATGATGAACCAGTCAGGGGAAGGAATTACCGAGGAAGACTGGAATGGACTTTCGATGATGATTGAGATGTTCGATGAAGACAACTCTAGCGGCCTAAACTTCTCTGAGTTCGTCAACATGATGGACAATATGGATAACATGGGAGATGATGATGGCGACATGGATCCAGAGATGATGTTCAACATGCTCGATACAAACGGTGACGGTGAAGTCACTGCCAGCGAATGGTTCGATTTCTCTAATTCAACTGACGAGCCAATGTCTGAGGACGAATTCGACATGTTTGCTGGAATGATGGATAATTACGATGATGACGATTCAGGCGGTCTTGATTTTGATGAATTCATGACATTCATGAGCGAAATGGAAGACATGGAAGATGGAGACGCTGAAGACATGAAGATGTATATGGTGTTCGGTGTGCTACCATTTGGTGCAGATATTGACGACTATCGTGTTGAGCTAGCAATGTGCGACGGAACGTCTTTGTCAGATATTGTGTGTACAGAGACAGTATACTCAGTCGCACTATCTGAGATAATGGTTGAATCCGAGGAAGCAGCAATGGTAGCTATGCTGACACAAGCCATCGTGTTTGTTGACTCAGATGAGAGTGGTACCCTGACTACTGGTGACTTCGTAATGATAAACAACGCTACTTTGGATGTGGACCTAGAGTGGAATTTCGCTCGCCTATACTCTAGCGAAGCTGGCGCTTACAGCGACGAGAACCCAATGATGAGCATGCTCCCAGGATTCACTGGATTCATTGCAACAATCGGTCTACTCGGTGCTGCATTAATCCGCAGAGAGTGAACCTTGAGGGCACCCCTGCGAAAGCGGGGGTGCCTGATTAGGATTGCAAACTTCTGATGTTTGCTTCGATTGTCTCAGCGCATGCCTCGAAAACTTCCAGGGGTTGACCAACTGGGTCTTCAAGTTCCCAGTCTTGGTCTATTCTGATCATTGGGCAACTTACTCCGCAACCCATTGAAATTACCATGTCATAGGATTGCCAATCGATATCATCGACAAGTTTTGGATACAATCCTTCAGTGCTAATTCCCTTTGATTCAAGAATCTTCAATGCGTTGGAACTGACTTGAGAAGCTGGATGAGTTCCAGCACTAGCGGCATCATGACCAAGGCTTCTTGCAATACCTTCTGCCATTTGTGAGCGGCAGGAGTTTCCTACACACACGAATAGTAGTCGCATGGTGATGCTCTGGTAGCAGAGGCATATGAATAAATGCCACATAGCCTCAATAGATGTGGAAGCCGATTTTGACCTACACTGGCGTTTTTGTGACCCTGTTTGTAGCTCATATCATCGCCGCAGCAAATGACTTTGACTTGATTTTCAGATTAATCGCAGCCATGATAACAATTCAGACTTTGTTCGCCGGTCTGATTCTGCATCGGATTGGTGGAAACTGCACTCACGCTCGATATCCGGTAGTCGCACTAGGTATAGGTCTAGGTTGGGCATATGCAGGTATGCAGTTGTCTTGGACGATTCTGATTTGGGTTATCGCTGTATTAATCATTCAGTATGGTACTGAAAAAGGGTTGAAGTACAACAGGCCCGCCGAGGAAACTAATGGCTGATTCACCAGTTAAGGTAAACAACCCCGGCGACGCACCTGCCGGACCATCTCCTGAAGAACAAAAGAAGATGGAGGCAGCATACAATCAGATGAAGCGCAAGATGGCGATTTCAGAGATGGGTAAGGCAATCAAGCACAAGATCATGGTACTCTCAGGAAAGGGTGGCGTCGGTAAATCAACCGTTGCAACCGGACTTGCTCTATCACTCGCTCAACAAGGTCTGAAGGTTGGGCTATTAGATATCGACATCACAGGGCCTAACGTCCCTAAGATGATGGGTCTAAGTGGGCGCCGTCTAAACGTAGAGAGCGGTAGAATTCATCCGGCACAAGGCCACCTTGGTGTGAAGGTAATCTCGATGGCTTTCTTGCTAGAGGATGAGGATACTCCAGTAGTATGGAGAGGTCCAATCAAACTTGGCGCAATTCAGCAATTCATTGGTGACGTAGATTGGGGAGAATTGGACTACCTCATCATCGACTTCCCACCAGGTACATCGGATGAGCCGCTAACCGTCGCTCAAAATTTACCAGACATCGATGGAATGGTCATTGTAACCACTCCTCAAGACGTAGCTCTTCTCGATTCTCGCAAATCGATTACTTTCGCTAACTCATTGAAGGTAGATGTCATTGGTGTAATTGAGAACATGAGCGGTTATACGGTTAGAGGCAAGGCGCCTTCGGGAACTGAAATAGAACTCGCTGCACCGGGAGGAAAGACGATTCGAGTCACAGCCGACGATGACGGCCACTGGTCAGGTACTCTTGATATCTTCAAGTCAGGAGGTGGCGAGAAAACCGCTGAAGAATTCGGAGTTCCATTCCTTGGAAAACTACCGTTTGACCCCGGCTTTGTACGTGGTGGAGATGACGGAGTTCACCGAATCGTTTCAGAGCCTGAGGGTGCATCATCGCAAGCGTTTGCGAATGTTGTTTCCGAAATACAATCTAGAGTGGAATCGGGCTCTACAGATAGTGGCCTAGAAATCATCTGAGGTGATTTAGTGGACTTACCAGAACTAAAGCGCTTGGAAAGAAGAGATGTTGACATGCATCTCACATGGTCTGATGGAACAGAGCATGAGATAACTTACGATGACTTGAGACATGCATGCCCGTGTGCAAAGTGTGCACCGCAGAGGAATGACGATGAATCCTCTAAAGTCCTGCGCAGAACCGTAGAAAGATTGCCCAAAGAAAAGCCAACTGTAAGGCCAGTAGGAAATTACGCACTAGCATTTGAATGGACAAATGGTTGCTCATCCGGTATTCACCGCTTCGAAAGAATTTGGAGACTAGGAGAAAAGCAAGACCCAGACAATGGAAAAGCGTACGTCCACGGTGCGTGGTGAAACACCTTTTCAGGTATCATTTGTCGTAGTAAGGCACTTGTATGCCATTACCTCAGGAACAAACTAGGAGGTCAATCCAATGGATGGTGTATATCTTACTTGGTTGATTTCCGCATTGGCGATTGGTGTCATACTAATGCCCTTCATCAAACCACCTTGGGCGAAGGTCACAATGGATGGATTCATTGATTTCTTACGAAGATATTGGCTACACATTGCAATAGTTTTGACCATTTACAACGCCAAGGATTTCCTTGACGAGGTTGACAGAATCTTGATGGCAAACACCGATGGAATGCTGAATATGACTCCTTGGATTTATGCAATTGAGGGAGAGATGGCATTGTGGGTTCAAGAGACCTTCAAGGCTGATTGGTTGACCGCTTTCATGACTCACTTCTATGTTGTAGGATTCATGGTCATCTGTTATGTTTCAATATTCTACTTCGCATACTTCGATGACAGATACATGGCTGACAGAATCAGCTTGACCATCTTCTGGGTTTACATCATAGCAATCCCATTTTATCTATTTTTCAACGTTCACGTTACTGGGAATTACATCCCAGGAATGGAGACACTTGCATACAATCATACTCCGGAAATCAATGATTGGTTCCACAGAATAGACCCTCTAACAAACGGCATGCCAAGTCTTCACATTGGGTTCCCGTTCGCCGTTTGGCTATGTCTTCTCAGGTTCGATACTGACGGTAGATGGACAGTATATCGAAGAATCATTTTTGCATTCGTCCTCCTAACCGCATTCTGCATCCTATACTTGGGAATCCACTGGTTCATGGATATCATTGGAGGAATGGTTGTTGCTGCTATCGCCGTAAGTATTGCGAATAAAATGGCAGATCCGTTTTGGAGAATCTTCGATGAGAGAACGATTAACGCACGCTTAGTCACTTTACTGACAAACCCAAAACGTGCGATGAATGTAATCAAGTCAAGTGCTTCAAAGCAGATTAACCGATTTACAAAGCCAACCAGTAAAGAGACAGGTGCGATGCTCGCAGTTGTGATTATTGTTGTTGCTGGTGTAATCACCTGGGACTTGACTCACCAATCGATTCCGGCTGGTGGTGTAGATGCACCAGTTGGTGTCGAAGCAGCAGACGGTTGGTTGATTACTCTCGATGAAAGAGAAGAATCAGCTCTTGTAATCGTTCATGACTTGTCTGATTTAGATTCAGAAATAGATGTAATTCAACCAATTCTGGATTCTAATTCAACATACGACGTTAGAGGTGATATGCTTGCGATGGCTAATGCTACGACTTTGATGATTGTAGATCTTGCAAATCCAAACGTAGCAAAAACAACAATCGATGTTAACAATCCGAAAGATGTCGAAATAGTGACAGATGATTGCGTTGCAGTACTAGAAAACGGTGAAGTATCTTACTGGTCATTTGATGGAATGGAAAAGGTTGGCCCTAATGCTGAACATGGCGATTCAGTGATCCTATTCGAATCGTTCGACGGCCAAATCGCGCTTGTGTTTGAGAGCGCCCCCTCAGTTGTTAACTTGGGAATTGTTGACGCAGAAGGTCTAATTTCTATCGAAGTAAATGCCACTGCAGACCCTAATGAGGATGAAATCTTGAGAGATGCTGAATTGAATGTTGATGTTGAGAATGCAACAATAACAGACATCTCATTGTCAAAAACAATGTTAGCAGCTACAGTTGATGTTAATGCAACCTCCAGGCTTGTTTTGCTAAACACAATCAGTGGGGATAGTCAAATCATTTCAGACCACAAGTTTGCAGCATATGATCCTCACATTGGATATGGTGTTTTGATGTTCTCAGCATATACCGAAATAAATCCCCTCCAAGCGGCTGAAGAGTATGCTGATAGAGAGATTTACATTCATGACTTGGAAACAAACTTGACAAAACCACTCACCGCAGATGGCCTAGACCAATGGGCTCCGGTGGTTTTGGAGGAACACTACGTCTATCAGCAAATGGATAGTGATGGAGACGTTAGTGTTGAAGTTCAACAAAAGGAGCCAACTCTACAACCCTATTCTTCAAACATACTGAAATTTGGAGTTATGCTAGTTATTGCACTCTCATTCATCAATATCATGCAGAGGCAAAAAGAGTCAAATTTCAACCACCATGATAGCGAACTCGCATCATGATTTGCTCCAACCTTTTCAACACATCTTTGGCTTCAGGCGGCATTCCTCCGGGAGCGGGTTGAGGCTCACCTAACTCCTCGTCCAATTCTTGATATCCCTTGAGAACTAAGTCCATCGCTCCTTTGACATCAGGATGACTAGCTCTTAGAATTTCATGTAAAACGTGGAGGTCAATTCCGAATCCCTCTAGATCATATTCTCGAGATGATAATCCAAGGTCAATCAATACGGGATTGCGATTTTTGTCGATTAGAATGTTGTTGGTTGACAAATCGCCGTGATTTACTGCATTGCGATGCAATTCTCTAATCGCTTTTCCAACATTGATGAGCAACTCTTCATCATGCTCATTATTTCTCAGAACTTCGATTAAAGGCTTCCCTTCGATTCTCTCCATGATGATTTTTGATTCTTCGATATCAACGTCCCAAATCGCAGGAACAGGTGCGCCTCTACGTGCTAACCAAATTGTCAATTTGATTTCATTAGTCATCCTTTTTCTTGTTAGACTTGCATCCAAATCTGGATGTCTCCAGCCGCGTGGTCTGCGCTTTTTTAGAACAGCAGGCCTGCCGTGCCAAGTTCCAGAAATAACCTCTGCCTCTGCACCAAGGTGGAGCCTCTCCCCCTCTGACCACGCTTGCATTGTTTATCCGAAGAAGTGTATGGTTCAAAAAGGAGTGCCTGTAGGGAGTAATGAGGCTAGAGGATGACAGTGTCACTGCCGATGTGTGCCATCGACTTCACAAATGATGCGATGGGTCCTGAAGAAGCAGCAATCGCTGATAGGATTGCTGAATTAAAAGAGTCGCTGGGCGACGACCTGTTGATACTTGGTCACCACTATCAACGTGACCAGATAGTAATGCACGCAGATCTGCTTGGAGATTCATTTCTCCTCTCCGAGTTAGCAGCCAAATCCAGTGCAAAAAACATCGTTTTCTGCGGAGTTCACTTCATGGCTGAATCAGCTGACATTCTAACCTCTGACGAACAGCGAGTAATCCTTCCCAACATGCGGGCAGGTTGCTCAATGGCTGATATGGCCGCACTTCACGAAGTGGAAATTGCGTGGGATGAGATTCTAGCAAAGTCTGGACTGAAGGACCCTGCAACAGCAAAAGAAGGAGAGTCGTGTTTAATTCCTGTAACTTACATGAATAGCGCTGCAGAATTGAAAGATTTCTGTGGGCGCCACGGCGGAATAGTTTGCACTTCTTCAAACGCTACTGGGATCTTAGAATGGGCCTATGAGAGAGCAGGTCCGAAGGGCGCAGTCTTGTTCTTCCCCGACCAGCACCTCGGAAGAAATACAGGTTTGTCGATGGGAATTCCCCTAGAAAGGATGGCTGTTTGGACCCCTGGAGAAGAAAACGAACTTCCAGAAGATGTGAAAATAGTTCTTTGGCATGGATTCTGTTCAGTGCACAAAAGATTCACCGTCCCACAAATTGAGGCATTTAGAGAAGAACATCCTGATGGCGTGGTTGTTGTCCACCCAGAATGTCCTATGGAAGTTGTTCAAGCAGCCGATGCTAACGGTAGCACTGAATTTATTCGTAGATTCGTTGCACAGCAAGAACCAGGCACACATATCGCTGTAGGAACTGAAATCAACATGGTTGCTAGACTGGACGCTCAGCATGAGGATTTGAATATCCAGTGCCTAGAACCGACTGTCTGCCCTTGTTCCACTATGTACATGATTCATCCAGCATACCTGATGGATGTTCTAGAGCGACTAGAGGCCGGTGAGGTCCCAAACCAAGTCATTGTTGCACCTGAAGTTCAAGAAGGTGCAAAAATAGCGCTTGAAAGAATGTTGTCAATCAAGCAATAGTCTCTACAGTTTTCCATCCAGCATATGCTAGAATTGGACAAAGCAGCATTGTAATTGTAACATACCCGATTGCTGTAGTGTGATTGTCATTCCATAATTCGATGGTTTCAACCGAAAAAGTCGACATCGTAGTGAAAGCTCCCAGAATCCCAGTGCCGACAAAAATAGTCATCTCCTTTGAGACCAAATCTGCAGCGAGGCCAGCCATGCACATGCCGAGGAGCAATGAGCCAACTGCGTTTACTAGCAAAGTTGCTTGGGGTGTACCTACCCATTCGCTAATCGCAAATCTGAGAATAGCACCTATTGCTCCACCGATAGCCACAGCAAGGTATGAATTCACAAATGACCTTCAAGAGGTGCACTCTATCAAACATGCTCAAAAAGCATTAGTTTCAGGGTCATTTATGACAATCTGGTTCATGACGACCAATCCTGGCAAAGTCGAAGAAGCTAGGGAGTATTTTTCGCATCATGGAATCGATGTTAGACAATTCGAATTTGAAGCATCCGAGCCACAGGCAGAGGATTTAGAAACCGTCGCCCTTTCAAAAATCGAGCAGGCAATTCCTCACTTACCAAACCAAGATGACATGCTCCTTGTCGAGGATGCGGGACTATTCGTTGAGGCGCTGAATGGCTTTCCTGGCGTGTATTCATCTTACGTACTCAAAACGCTTGATGTTTACGGGATTCTCAAACTATTGGAACATCTAAAGAGCGAAGACCCAATTCAGGACGGTAACCTTAGGAAAGCCGAATTCAGAGCAGTTTCTGTGTTGTACAAAAACGGACAAACCATTGTGTCAGAAGGCGTCTGTCCTGGTAGGATTGCTCACCAGCCCGTCACTGGGGATGGCTTTGGGTTCGACCCGATCTTCATTCCTTCTGATTTAGATGAAGAAGGAAATGCATTACCCGTTGGTGAAATGGGTGTAAAAAGTACACATGGCACTCCATTCGGCGGTATTTCACTTGAAGAAAAACAGAATTATTCTCACCGCCACAGGGCCCTTTCTGGATTAATTCAGCACCTCGACAGTCTTGGGTGATATTCTTGAGGGCGGGCGGTTTGGAGTGAGTTGGTCAGCATGAAAACATCAAGGTTCATCGTTTTCATTCTACTGATTGGAGGAATCATTGGATTCTTCCTACTACAAGCCGATTTAGACGAGAATGGTCGCTGGGGTTTAGTCGGTGCAAACCTTCTCTTGGCAATTATTTGGGTGTACCTTGCAGATGGACCAAAACCAGTGAATAGGCCAGGGTCTCAAGGTACGGTAACTCCTGTAAAAGTCAAAAAAATCGAGGATGTTTCAGTTGATATTCCTGAAGTTGTGACTAAGGATGAACTGGATGGCGCTTCGCTGAGAGAACGAAAGATGGCAAAGGTAGCCGCTAGCAAGCAAGCAGCTGAAGAAGCGCAAATCACCGTTGAACCTGATGATGACCTAGAAGAGGTTACAGTATCGGTAGAAGAGGTACACGTCGCCGACGAGTACGTGGTTGAATCTTCTCCAGAATCGATTGAGGATGCAAATATATCAGCTCACATACAAGAAAAGCGAGACCGTCATTCTCGGATCCGTGCACGGATAGAAGAGCGTCGCCGTGACCAAATGGCGGAGATTCGTGCGTCCACTGCGAAGATGTGGGAAGAGCACAGTTCCGGAGAAGACTTGGTTGGACTCATCCAAAGCGAAAACCACGGTCACAATATTCTAATCGAGCCTGCAGAAGCAGAAGCAGGCCACGTTTACGGTGCAACTCTTGTAAGAGTTGATGAGTCATCAATTCTGAAACTAAGAGTTCCTCTAGATACCGGATTTGTCGCAGTAGAAGAAGAACGAGCAACAACAGCAACTCTCCCTCTTCCACAAGGGCTTCCAACACCTGAAGAATTGGGTCTTCCTCTTCCACCTCCTCCAGGTGCTTCAGGGGCACTTGCTGCATTGAAAGACGAAATGGCAAGCGACGATTAACGGTGCTTCCATTCCGGCTCAGTTCTGGTAAGGAATGCTTGAACACCAATTTCTTGGTCTTCTGTATCGAATAGGTTTGCAAATGCTACAGCCTCTATTTCAACACCGTCGGTTATTCCATTATCCAGTGCTGCTCGGATTGTTTTCTTTGCAACCTTCATGGTATTCATTGACTTTGATGCAATGATTTTAGCCAGTTCCATCGCCTTTGCTTCAAGATTCTCTGGCTCGCAAAGGTGGTTAGCAAGTCCCATTCTGTAAGCATCTTCTGCGCTTACATTGTTTCCAGTCATCATCATCTCCATTGCGCGGCCATATCCAACGAGGTGGACTAATCTCTGAGAACCACCATATCCGGGAATGAGTCCTAACTTTATCTCGGGAGTTCCAAAGATTGCTCTTGTGCTTGCAACTCGAATGTCACAGGAGCATGCTACCTCGCATCCACCGCCGAGTGCAAATCCATCCACCATTGCGATAGTTGGCTTACTCAGATTCCAAATCGCTTCTATAGCATTGTCTCTGAATAATTCACGAATTTCAGTTGAGTTCTTGCCTGCAAACTCTGTGATATCAGCACCTGCAACAAAGGCATGTGGTTTTGCTCTCTTACCTTCCGGCGGAGGATTCGGTTTTGCACCCGTGATGATTACACATCTGACCAAATCATTTTCTTCAGCCCATTTGCACATATCCTTGAGCGATTTTACTACGTCTTGATTTAGTGCGTTCAACTTGTCTGGTCTATTGATTGTAACCTTTGCAATAATTCCGTCACCGTTCTCGCAAGCGATTTCTTCGATAATCACTACTTCGTCCATGCCACTCCGACACAGTCATAGCAAATCAATCTGTAAGCACACATTGAAGTCATTGAAGCACATGGAAGAATTATGGCAGACGCTGAAGATTCCTTGGTTGTCGCTAAAGATTTGGGTAAGCGTTATGGTGATTTTATTGCCCTTCACCCATTAAATGTCAAAGTTAGTTCAGGCGAATTCTTTGGAGTATTCGGTCCTAATGGAGCAGGAAAGTCCACTTTCATTAAACTACTAACCGGTCAACTGCGGCCTAGTATCGGAGCGGTGGAAGTCCTAGGAATCAATGCCTCAAAGCAACCTCAAAAACTCAAGGCGAATATTGGAATTGTACCTGAGTCAGAATCTCCACCGTCATATCTGACACCGAGTGAATTTTTGCAATTTGTAGGTAAGTTGCGAGGTGTCGAAGATTTGGATTCTAAAGTTGAACATTGGATGGATTGGTTCGGTCTGCAGGAAAAAAGAGACACCATGTGTAAGGACCTGTCCAAGGGTCAGAGGCAAAAAGTGATGCTTGCCTCTGCATTTATCCATGAACCCAAGTTGTTATTCCTAGACGAACCATTCGCAAATTTAGATCCAATTTATCAGAGAAAGTGCCGACAGTGGCTTCTTGACATGGTCGCTAACGGCGGTACAATTTTCCTCTGTTCTCACGTTCTTGAGATGGCTGAAAGAATGTGTAATCGCATGGCGATTATCAATCACGGAAAAGTGTTAGCTGCTGGCACGGTGAAAGGTTTGAAAGAGAATGATGAAGAGACCTTAGAGGACGTTTTCATCAGATTGGTTGGACACTCGATTGAGGAAGCTGAGCGATTGAGCGACGAAGGAGTAAGTGAGGAGGAGTAATTCTGTCCGTATCCATCAAGAGCAATGATTGGTCTGAATATTCAGACCATTCTCTCCCAGAAAAACTAGGTTCAACCAATGCTGGGATGAAATTGAACACACCTCTTGTTGGATGGGGCGCATTTTCTGCTACTTTCCGTGCAATGTTTATCGAAGAATTTAGAGAGAATCTAGATTTTGCAAAGAAAAGAAGAATCTTACTTTTCCCATTGTTGGTCGCCCTCGTAACAATGGTTGCTACAATCGGTCTTCAGTTCCTAGTGGGAGAAGGTGCGGCTCAGGTAACGGATAATGAATCCAATGCATTCACATGGGAAGAAATGCGTTTTGCGCTTCATCTACCATTGCTATTCTTTAGTTTGGGAATGGGCTCCTTCGCCTTCCTCGGTAGAGAAAAGGTCCTCGCTAGAACTGGAACCAAGAACTATCTCCTTGCATCACCAGCACTACAGCCACTGACCAATCCAACTGCACATTTTGCCTACTACGTCAAAGATTTGACCTATTATGTGATGCTAATCCTAACTCCTGTAATCTCTGGAATGGCAATCGGCATTCTTCTTGAGAGTTTTACCAGTGTTAGCACTCCTCTCGAATACAGTAGCCTGCCAAGAACATGGGTTGCTATGTCTGTAACATTAGCACAAGGCTTAGCGTTCAGTTTCATAGCATCCTCACTTTGGCTTCTTGGCGGATGGTTTAGCCGTCTCACACCTATTTTTGTGATAGGACTTGGAACTACGATTGGTCTAGGATTGATGCCTCGCCAGTACTTCCTGTGGGGCTTAGCAACACAACAACCAGACGGCCTGCTGCTGGCTATTCCTGCTCTTTCAGCATCCATATTATTGGCGTGGATTGCTTCACAACTTGTACTAGATGACTTTGAAGTGAAAGTAGTTTCAAAGAAAGAGATATTTTTGCCAGCATGGGATCGACTGAGATTCCTCGGTAGTGGCCCTCTAAGATTGCTGGTCGCTAAAGAGGTGGTAGATCTAATTCGCTCGGGCTCATTGAAGAAGATGACAGTGTCCTACTCAGTTCCGTTAATCGTGTTACTGATGATGGCGTGGTTAGTCGATTTTGCAGAAGCTCCAATTCCGATAAACCTGCTTTCATATGCTCCATTTTTGGGATTCTTTGGTTTCAACTTCTACTCGTGGCTAACCGCTTTGGACTCACCCGAACACATGAATGGATTACCGCTTAGCGTTCCGCAATTGATCAGAGCAAAAGTCACAGTTTACTTCCTAGCTACAACATGGATTTCAGTGATTTTCCTGTGCTTGATGGCATGGAGACTCGATGAATGGGCAGTATTGCCAGTCGGTTTGGTTGTAATGATTGCTAACAGTATCTACATCGTTTGCTTGACTGCATTCTTGATGGGCCTTGCTCCAAATAAGGCAATATTCGATGCTAAGATTATGACATGGTTTTGGATTGGAACAGTTCTGCCATTACTAGCACTATTCTTACTTTCATTTACACAAGGCGACGTGTCATTCTACGAGAATTGGGCTGACCAAGTGCAGGACAAGGGTTTGCAAGCAGAGGCTGTTGAATTTGATAACGAAAGAATGGCAACAGGATTCAAGGGAATTCTTGCAGTGAGCGCCTGTTTGGTGGCAGCTGCAATTTTGCTGATGAAACTGCTTGACCGTAAATGGGGAAGGGCAGAGTTCAACAATTGAAACCGCGCCGAGGACATCATGGGGCTCGTATTCGCAGTGAGTGGATTACCTGCAGCCGGTAAGGGCGAGTTCGCAGCAATTTTAGCAAAAACAGGAATTCCAGTACGTTCCATGGGTGACATGGTTAGGGCTGAGGTCAAGGCGAGAGGAATTCCCGAGGCACCCCACGTTTTTGGTGAGGTAGCATCACAGATGAGGGCCGAACATGGAGATGATGTTCTTGCTCAGAGATTGGTTCAAGCTGTTGATGAGTTGTTAGTAGAAAATGAAATCGTGCTAATCGAGGGATTGAGAGGTACTGCAGAACGCGAAGTTTTTTCAAGCCACTGGGGTGAATCGTTTAAGGTAGTCGCAATAACTGCCTCTAAGCAACTCAGATTTGAAAGAGTCCAATCAAGAGCGCGCTCGGAAGAGGGTGATCTTTCAGACTTGGAAGCACGAGATAAAAGAGAAACTGGATGGGGATTGGATGTTATTATTCGAGAAGCGGATTTTTCCTTCCCCAACGAATCGGATTTAGGCGATTTGAAAACTCGAGTTTCGGCTTGGCTAGATAACCTGTGAGAGGGCCCGTAGGGCCCCTCACAATGGCGAAAGGTCATAACCGAGAGTAACCGTGTCTCAAGTGTTAGGGGGTGCTACGTATGGCAAGGAAAGGTGGTGGACGCCAAAGAAGGCAAAGAAACCAGCAACGCGCAATGTACGATGAGCTTGACAAATACCCAGTCATGCCACCCCACGCGTTTGCTAGAATTGTCCGTGATAAGAGGACACTGAACATCATTTACCAAATCATCGAACCTCCGTTGAACAAGAAAGAGCAAGAGTGGAGAGATGAGTTATTGGATATCTTCATCCGTTCACTAACGGCCAACATCGAAGAAATCGATGCAGACCCAACTGCATACTTGCGTACAGCGATGGACAAAGTCATCAAGGCTTACGGGATGAAAATTAACAAGAAATCCAAATCCAAACTCTTCTACTACCTTCGCCGTGACCTGGTCGGATACGGAAAGATGGACGTTCTGATGAATGACGCTAACGTGGAAGATATTTCCTTAGACGGAACAAATGTCCCAATTTTCGCATACCACAGAAAATTCGAATCTGTGGAAACTACCTGTGTTTGGGAAACCGACGAAGAATTGGAATCTTACGTCATTAAATTAGCACAGCGTTGTGGAAAGCACATTTCGGTAGCGGACCCTTTGCTGGATGCTACACTGATGGATGGTTCAAGAATCGTCATGAAATTAGGAAGAGAAGTGTCAACCAGAGGTTCGGCTTTCTGTATTCGTAGGTTCAAGGACGACCCGTTCTCTCCGTGTGACATCATCGCTTTCCGTACCTTGTCTTCACTGATGGGAGCATACCTTTGGGTCGCGTTCCAGAATGAAGTTCCAATGCTGTTCGTAGGTGGTACTGCATCTGGAAAGACAACAACTCTCAACGCTATGTGTATCTTCATTCCTTGGCAGATGAAGATTGTAAGTATCGAATCCACACGTGAAGTAAACATCCCTCAACCGAACTGGGTTCCTGGTCTAACAAGGCAAGGTTTCGGTGGTGAATCGAATGAAGGTGAAATCGGAGAATTCGAGTTGCTCAAGGCTGCTCTTCGTGAACGACCGGAATACATCATCGTGGGTGAAATCCGTGGTGCAGAAGCGTACGTATTGTTCCAGGCCATGGCAACTGGACACTGTGCTTATTCAACGGTGCACGCAGATTCTGTACCTTCACTTGTCCACAGGTTAGAGAACAAGCCAATTGATATTCCACGTGTATTGCTACCTGCTCTAGAAGCCTGCGCAATTCAGATTCAGACTCGTATCAACGGTAGACGTGTTAGAAGAACCAAGCAAATTGTAGAGATTGTTGGTATTGATCCAAACTCTTTGGAAGTAATCACAAATGAAGTATTCAGATGGAATGTCGCCAATGACGATTTCATATTCTCTGGAAAGTCTTACGTTCTTGAGAAGATTATGGTCAAAATCAATTTCAGCCAAGATGAAATGCGTCGTGAACTAAGAACACGAAAGAGAATCTTGGAATGGATGGTTTTGAACGATATTAGAAAAGCCGACCAAGTGAGTCAAATCATCACCGAGTACTACGTCAGGCCGCATGAAATCCTAGCACGTGTTGATGGTCTACGCTGATTCGAGAAAAGAGGGGGCTAAATCATGGAGTTAACCGCATGGCAGAAGATTTGTCATCGTATCCTAGGTAGAGCTTTCAAGAAGAAGGCGAGAGGTGATGCGAAGTTATCTGATGACCTCGTTAAAGGGAACATGCCAATTATGCCTGAGGTATACATGGCCCAATTATTCGTAACTACTGTCGCAGTTACTATCATCTGTGCGATTTTACTGGCTGGAGTCTTTCTTCCTGATATCGGCCTAATCGCTTGGTACGAATCGAGACCAGACATGAACTACGCATACGCATGCTATGAATGGGAATACTGGAATGCTGACTTGGTTGATGAAACCCTCGAAAGCAGAGGCTGCCCGTACTTCCAATATATGGAATTCCCATTATTTGCAAAGATTCTGATTCCAGTTTTACTCGGATTCGTGGTCCCATTCGGAACCTTCAGATTCCTGAAAGGGTCTGCAGCAAGAGCAGCGCATGCTAGAGGAGTAGCACTTGAGAAGTACCTTCCTTACGCTGCTTCCTACACGGCAGCAATGGCTGCGGCGAATGCAACGCCTCACAAGATTTTCAAATCACTGGCATTGAATGGAGATATCTACGGTGAAATCGCATACGATTCTTCGATGATCTATCGAGACGTCTCACTGTTAGGTTATGATTTACTTACTGCGATGAAAATGGCTGTAGACAGAGCAGCTTCACCGTGGATGACTGAATTCTTCCAAGGAATGGTCGGTACACTAACCGCTGGAGGTTCACTGAAATTGTACTTCCTGAACCGTGCTGAACACTACATGCGTGAGAACAGAACAAGATTGCAAGAGTTCCTAGAGTCCCTCGCAATGCTTGCAGAATCATACGTTGTTGTTGCAGTAGCAATGCCACTTTTCCTAATCGTTATGTTGGTCATTATGTTCTGGGTTAGCGGTGCAGGTGCCCAGATGGAAGAGAGTACCCTGTATGCGGTGGTCCTGCTTGTATTGCCTATGATTCACGCTATGTTTGCGTTTATTGTTTGGTCGTCAAGCGAAGAGCAAAAGATGTGATGAGGAGGTGAGAAAATGGCACGAAAAAAGAAAGAGAAAATCATCGTAAAGTTGGATTTACCAAAAGACGATACTACTCTAACAAAGTTGTATGCTATTCTCGGTGTCAGCATTTTCCTCGGCCTTGCATCATTCACTTTTTGGGTCACCAATTCACACTTCACAACCGCCCCAAATGGACAGCCATTATTCGTGAACACAGTTTGTGGATATGACCCAAATTACATTCCAACCTTTGACGATAACGAATCATGCCAATTCGATTTGCTTAAGGATGAGCCTGACCAGTTGGTTATGGTTCCCGAGGAGCCGTGGAAGGAATTCGTTGGACTAGGTCAGTTATTCGATGTCCCAGGGATGGACGAGAACGTGACTGCCAACGTTTTACCCGACCAAACCATGACTGGAACTTGTGATGTCGAAGCTGCAATTCCCTCTGATTATTCCTTCATAATTTATGACCCTGCAGGTCAAGAAATGACGAGGTACTCCGGCAATACTCACTCCAATGATGACGATTGTCAAATTTACATCCAGAATGTCGAGAAAGGAAACTTGTATCAAGTTGTTATTATCTCTGAAAACGTAGTTCAAGAAGCGACGTTCAAATTGAAGATGGACTACTATGATGGCATACCTGAAAATATGAATAACAAATCACAGTGGATTGGTCCAGAAGTTGAACTAGGTGGTCTGTCATTGAGACCAACAATTTTCTTGAATTTCTTCGGTTTAGGTTTCTTCATAATGTTCTGGCCTGCTTCATTCTACTGGGATAGAGTAAAAGAAAAGACGAACCAAATGGAAGAAAAATTCCCAGATTTCCTGAGAGACCTTGCAGAATATTGGAAAGGTGGTTTGTCTATGACGGTGGCGGTTCAAACGTTAGCGACGAGTGAATACGGCGCCCTGAATCACGAAGTTAAGAAAATGAGTGACCAGTTATCATGGGGTGTAGCATTTGGTGACGTTATTGAAATGTTCGCAGCAAGGGTTGGAACACCGCTTGTTTTGCGTGCTATATCGCTGATTTCTGAAGCGAATAGAGCGGGCGGTAAGATTTCTGACATTCTCGTTACTGCCGCTAATGACAGTCGTGAGTTGAAGTTCCTCGAGGGCGAGAGAAAACGTTCGATTGCATCGTATATTTCCGTTATTTGGACATCGTACGGTGTTTTCTTGGGTGTTATTGTTGTTCTAGCTAAGGTTTTCATTCCTGCTATCGCAGGTTCAAACTCTGATTCTGAAGACGGTGGTGGAGGCCAGCAGTTAGGAAACATGGTCATTCGAAACATTGAGCCTCTGTTCTTCCTTACGATTTTCTATTATGGTGTAACAATGCAAGCATTAGGTAATGGATCGATGGCGGGCCTCATGGCTACTGGTCGATTCACTAGCGGAATGAAGCACTCTGGAATGATGATTCTGCTTGCAATTATGTGTTTCAACGTGATTGTATTCTCACCAGATCTCATCGGTGTGACGACCTTACCGCAGTTGAGTCCTGCGGCAGGAACATTCTCGCCATGAGGTGATATCTTGCGTGATGATGAGAATGCACAGATTCACATCCTTGAGATGCTTACTCTGTTTTGGCTATTCTTCATGACCGCAGCTTTTCTGATTACGGTTCATGTTCCAGACGAAGCCAGTATCTCTGTCGATGCAGAGATGCAATTCGCAGGAGAGGATGCAATCAATCTTGGCCTTGCAACACCGGCCTTAGAGAGTGACTATGATTCAAGATTAGCAGAACTTCTTGCAGCGGGCGAGAGCGATGCTGCATGTGAATTGGTTCAGAATTACCTTGCATCTGGAGTTGAAGCAAATTGCTGGTTAGCGAAGGACTCAGGAACTTCTCAGCCCTATGGTGAGGTTGCAACACCTGGCTCTGGTACAGTTAACTCACACGGCCTTGTTGTAGTAGACGGCCACCTTTGGACAATCAGTTTGGATTTGTGGGAGCGTGGTTCTTGATGCGCTCAAACAAGAGAGGTGAAGAAGGACAGATGCTACTAGCAACTGGAGTTGTTCTAATGATGTCCTTGCTATCAATGGCAATTTTCGCAGTCAAGATGGCTGGAATTTCAATGCCATACGATACTGCAGGTGATGATACAATCCAAGCATCCGGTGATATTGCAGACAGTTTGCCTGATATTACTGAAGCAAGAGCACAAGTATGGTATGATTCGGGCCTGTCAGAGATCGAAAGCGTACAGAAATCAATCGATTCACTCCATGATGACGTGTTGCATCATGGAGAAATTAGAGGTGTTGAGTTGAAACTCCTCAACATTACAGTTACCGAGTCAGATGGGGTAATTTCAGTATCTAGTGAACTGGGTGCAGCTGATAGAAATTCAATGCTAACTAGAATAATCTCGTTCGAAATCGACTTGGATGCTTAATGCGATTTTCGCCACTCGTTCCACGCTAAGTCAAGCCAGTGATTCATTCTGTCAAGACTGTCTTTGACAATAGTCGGGTCAAGTTTATTCCAGTCTGCGATTCTAGCCTTCTCTTTGAGAGAATCTTGTATTGCTCTAATCCTTGGAAGTGCGGAAATGTATCTGTCTGCGTTCCTAAATGAATGGCTTTCTCTTTGCTTTAGGAAACTAATGTGTTGAGATTCGTCATCGACGTGCATTACTATTCCGATGGCAATACCGCCAGAGTCCCTCCAAGATCTTAGCAAACGAGAACTTGGTTCGATGTGAACTCCCTCCAAAATTAGGTCTATACCTTCTCTTCTTGCCCTCTCAATAGTTGCTTGAATGCCAGCTTCTACGGCTTTGCATGTATCTTGCCAATCCAATACAGCGTCTCCAGACTCTCCTCTTGAAAACGAAGAGCGATGTAGAGCATTATTTTCTTCACTACCCTGTACACGCATGATTTCTCTAATTGCATCTGTTGAGAGCAATCTAGCAAATGAGTGCTCGTTGGCGAACTTCACTGCGGTCGTCGATTTACCAACGCCTGTTGCACCTGCGATTAAGATTAGAATTGGAGGGCGCCCTGTTACTTTGGTAGTAGTGGTATCTGCAATACCAATTCGCCTCGCCATGATAGGCTGGTGTTCCTGCTTGCTAATCAAGACAACCCTCGACGGGAGAGGCTTTGAGGCGGTTCTCCTTCGGATGCGATATGGCGAGCGAACAAATGTGGATTGCAGGCGAGTGGACTGATGCAGAGGATGGTTCAACTTCAGATGTGTTAAACCCGGCAACAGGGGAAGTTATTGCTACAACACCAAAAGCAACTATTGCAGATGTTGAGAGATGTGTAGCAGCATCTAGAGCTGCTTTGAATTCTAAGGAATGGGGAGCAATGGACCCAGCACAACGAGGGCGCATTCTACAGAAAATGGCTGCAGCAACCTATGCAAACGCAAAGAGTCTGGCTGCCATAGAATCCTCTAACAACGGGAAGACATTCCGTGAGGCATTGAGTGAAATTCGCTATGGCGCATGGACACTGGAGTATTTCGCTGGCCTATCTGACAAGATAGAAGGCAGTACAATTCCAGTTCCAGGAAATCGCTTGAATTACACTTTGAGACAACCATTAGGTGTAACCGCTCACATAGTACCGTGGAACTTCCCACTACAACTTGCAATTCGCTCAATCGCTCCGGCACTCACCGCAGGTTGCACAGTGATTGCCAAGCCAGCATCTTGGACCCCTCTTTCATTGATTGCTTGGATGAAGGCAATGCAAGAGGCGGAAGTCGGACTTCCTGCAGATGTCTTGCAAGTGATTACAGGTTCTGGTGGTCTAATCGGGGACGCTCTAGCGGGGCACTCCGGAGTCGATGGAATAGTTCTAACCGGTGGAGTACCAACGGGTCAAGCTGTAATGGCAAAGGCTAGCGAAAACCTAACCCCCGTGACTCTTGAGTTAGGTGGAAAGGGTGCAAATGTTGTTTTCCCTGATGCTAATTTGAAGTATTGTGCAAAAGCGATCTGCTTTGGCATATTCATGAATGCAGGACAGATGTGCTGGGCAGGCTCCCGTCTAATCGTCCATGAAGACGTTCACGATGAGTTAGTGGATGCAATTGTCGCAGAGATTTCCAAGTGGCCTGTCGGTCCAGGAATGGAAGAAGGAGTCAGAATGGGAAGTATGGTCCATACCTCTCATAGAGATGATGTTCTCGACATGCTGGCAAAAGGACTTGCCCAAGGTGGAGAAATCGCTTGCGGTGGCAATGCACTAGACAGAGACGGCGCATTCATGGAAGCAACCGTTGTAACAGGTGTGTCTTCCGATAACCTATTGTTTCAAGAGGAGTTATTCGGACCAGTTCTTTCTGTAACCAAGTTTAGCGAAGATTCTGAAGCACTCGCATTAGCAAACGATACTCCATTCGGTCTTCTAAACGGAATTTGGACAAACGACCTATCTCGTGCTCACAAGTTCGCAAGAGATGTTGAATCTGGAATGGTAAGTATCAACGAATACCCGATCACATTCCCTCAAACAGCATTCACAGGATGGAAGCATTCTGGAATCGGTATCGAGCAATCCAAGGATGCTCTCAACTTCTACACGAAAGTGAAGAACGTCAACGTAAAGCTGTGATATCATGGAAGTAAGCCAAAGAGACGGGGTAACTCTCATCCAACTTACGGGTGGTTCTGCAACTCAGTCTTTTAGCAGGGAGTTTCTTCCTAAAATTAGAGACGCTGTGATGGACAATATTGGCTGCAAAGCTATTGTCATTACCGGAGAAGGCAAGTTTTTCTCTGCAGGTGCTGATATCAAGGCATTTCAGAAGTCAATCGATGACGGAGATAGTGTCGAACTAATTCGTGAACTAACTGATATTCTTCATCCAATGCTCGTGAAGATGCGCACCTCGAAGACAATCTTCGTCGCAGCGCTAAATGGTGCATCCGCTGGCGGTGGACTGGGTCTTGCTCTTGCGTGTGATGCGAGAATCGCAAGTCCAAACGGAAAGATGGCTGCATCATATTCAGGAATCGGTCTTTCTCCCGATGGCGGAACAACATGGTTACTTCCACGATTGGTTGGCGAACAGGTCGCCCGTCGTTTCTTCCTAGAAAACCAAGTCTGGAGTGCAGATGAAGCATGCAAACTTGGAGCAATCGACGAAGTGGTTACTGAAGACGATTTGATTGAGAGAGCCATCGAGATTGCGAACACATGGTCACAGTGGGGCAGCCACACAAAAGAAGCGACAAAGCATCTATTGTTAACTCAGAATGTGAATGACTTTGAGACCCATCTCAAGCACGAACAAACTTTGATCGAAGCCGCTGGAACAACCGCATCTTTTGCAGAGGGAATTGATGCATTCCTCTCAAAACGCAAACCTGATTTTTCTAACGACAGGTGATTTAGATCGGCAGGAAATGCGGAATTTGTAGAAAGGAAGGTCATGACAGAAGAACCTGTCCCACCCCCAATAACAAGGACAACAAGTGGTTCAACAGTCCCAAGTTGAATGATGGTCCTCTTTTCGTAGAGGTGTTTTGGTTCCTATCCATTCTTCCACTTATTCCAGTGATTTTCTTCTCGGTTGTTGCACCGCCGATTCTTGTAGCTCTGTTATTCCTCATATTCATTTACAGAATTGGTCTAATCAGAATCTACGCCTACTTTAGGCCGAACTGGGAAGAGACTGACCCAAAGGGTTCTGTGATCTCTGAGGCATTGGATGATTTAACTCAGCCATTGGAAGACTTCGTTGATGAAGTCCGTCAAGATATCAAGGAGACATTGAAAGAATTTGATGAAAATATGAGTGAGCGCGAGTGGTATCGCAAAAATAGAACTGCGATTTTCATTGCCGCTGCAGTTGCTGTATTCTTCGCATTAGTTGTAACCCAGATAATTATCGAGGAATTCCTGATCGCTTAATTTTACCAGGGGAATTTGGCAGACCAAACAATTAGGTCATTGACAATAACTTGTATTCCCAAGAAGATAGAACCGAGTAGCATTACCCCTGAACCATCAATTCCATCTTGATATGCTCCATACGCAAGCAGTCCGAACATGATGTTGCCAATCGATGCTAGCGCTAGGATTCCAATCACCAAGAATGGGGTCCAAGCATAGTCGTTATTGATGTGCATTCTAGTGCTATCAATCCAGAACATGGATGGAATCAAGAACATCGCATAAGCTAGAAGAAGCCTTTGTGCACCCTTGCCATCGGATTCTCCCCATGGCCAGTGTAGTGATTCAAGTACAGCGACGTCTATTTTGAATAATGCAACCCACCAATACATCAAGAATCCAATTGTTGCCAAAAACATGAATGGCACAATGTAAGTAATCCATGAACTCGGAATTCCGCCCCACAGAGCAGCCTTGTCATCCATCTTTGACAGAGCCAAACCATAGCTAACCAGTACTAATGGTCCTGCTATGAACGTGAAGGTCCTAATCATCTCACGACTTACTTCCATGGAGGTCAGTAATGCAAACCCCTCTTAATGGGTTGTAATAATCCAAGCCACAAAACTCTCATTCTGTAAGTTTCATCTCTTCTCCGGTGGAAAAGAGTACCTTACAATTTCGTGCGGATATCACTGTACTGTGACATTGGTTGTCCCGGGTAACCAGTCCTCTTCTCTCAAATGGAGTTCATTTATTTCGATATCACATTGTACAGAGCAAATATCAACTCCATTCTCTGCTACTGTGGCAATTTCGAATTCTTCCCAAACTGCGTAATAATTGTCAATCCCTGAAAACGTTATAATACAGTCTGCACTTTGATATTCGGTATAACAAGTGTAATACTGGTTATTGACTGTGATGTTGAGCGTAAAGCCATAGTTGTATTCAGAAACATACCAATCAATCTCTCCGAAGAACTCATCAATTTCGACAGTCATAAGATTATCATTTGAACCGGTGGTTACCGAATCAGAATGGTCTTGCGCAAGGTAGTGTGTAGAATCCCAAGCATCTGTCGGGCTAGCACCAGTCGGGTCAGCGAAAATCCAAGTACAAAAGTCAGGGAACTGCGTTGAATTTATTGTAGAGTTCAAAGTTGTGTTATCTGAGAAAGCGCCAGACTTGTGAAACAAATAACACTCAGTTGGCTTATCATTGTATGAATTTCCAACGTTAATCCCGTTTATGTCAATACTCTCTGTGAAAACATGGCTGTAAAATAACAAGTCTCCATCGATGTAGTAATTTGAATGCCAAAGTACTTTTCCTTGCTGGGCATAAATTTTCTCATAAATCAATTCGTCACCATCGATATACCAGCAAGTTTGGTCAAAATCTGGGTCATCACGATGGGTGGTCCTTTCTCCATTGGCTTGGAAGTGGAGTTCTCCTATGGTAAGATCATGATAAGTATGCTTCAGCCATATTCCGTACAAGTCAGGATTTAGAGCATCATCAGCGCAGTTCGAGCTTGACCTGCTTGACGAGTCATCATCATCGGACAAACATCCTTGCAAAGTTGTCATAAGAAGAATCAAGCAAACAAAGAAAAATCGCATCTTCATTGTTTGCACTATGCAGATTTAGTGCATAAAACTGGCGCCGAATTATGAAATAAAACCCGCTCAAGGAAGTTCGGTTTCTTCGGCAGAACCTGATGACCAGTCATAGATTCCCTTACCGGACTTCTTCCCTAAGCGTCCTTCTGCGATCAACTTCTCAAGGAGTGGATGGGGTGTGTATGAATCATCGTTGAATGATTTCTTCAGATTCAGAAGAATGTCTCTGCGCACATCTAGTCCGACGAGGTCAGTTAGAGCGAGTGGCCCCATCGGATGCTTGTATCCCAAGACCATTGCAGTGTCGATATCCTTTGCAGATGCAACTCCATCAGCTAGCATTCGAATTGCCTCATTTCCTAACACTACGCCAAGTCTGGATGTTGCAAATCCTGGCACATCCTTGACCAAGATGGTTGTCTTTCCCATCGCCTCTCCGGCAGCGGTAGCGGCCTCAATAGTGGATTCAGCGCATGAATCATGCTTGATCAATTCAAGCAGTTTCATAATTGGAACTGGATTGAAAAAATGCATTCCAATGACTTTCTCTGGCCTACCGGATGCAGCAGCAATATCTGCGATTGATAGGGAAGAAGTGTTTGTACCTAGGATGCAGTCTTCCTTGGTCATTGTACCAAGGTCTGCGAAAATTTTGTGCTTCAAATCTGGGATTTCAGGGACCGCTTCGATAACTAGATCAGCATCCTTTACCGCTTCACGCATGTCAGGAACGGCATGCAGATTTGCTGTCCAGGTTGCTTTTTGTTCAGCAGTGGTTTTGCCCCTAGCGATGCCTTTGTCCCAGAATGCATCTATTGTGTTCATTCCACGCTCTAGACCTTCGGGAAATGCGTCATACAGGTTGGTATGCCAACCAGCTTGTGCACAAATTTGTGCAATTCCTGCACCCATTGTTCCTGCTCCAATGACGGCTACAGTATTGATTCCCATGTTTCTTGTCCAAGGGAATTAGGTTGATGACGGTTGCTTAGATTGAGCAAGGTAAACTCCACCCACAATTAGAATGAAGGATGCTATTAGTGAAAGTCCTAATTTCTCATCGAGCAATAGCCACCCACTCAGAATTCCAAAAATGGGTACGAGGTAAACGTACATTGCCGACCTTCCCGCTCCGATGATTCGAATTCCATCAGCAAACCAAACGTAACTCAAGACGGTTGAGAAGATAGCAAGGAAAGCGAGCCACGCCCATCCTTCGAGCGAAGCATCGGTCGGAAATCCAACTTGAGTGTATTCCCAAATTACCACAGGTGTTTGGATTAGTAGTCCAACAACGCTTGACCATACTGTGAGGTGTAGAGGAGACATTGGGTTTTCTCCAGTCATCGCTTTCTTCATCAAAATCGTTGTACAAGCCCAGGATAATGCAGCCATTCCGATCAATGCATCTCCCAGAAGTCTCTCATTTACTGGAAGGTCTACGTTCGGTGAATACCATGCGATTACAATTACACCACAAACGGCTGATAGCAACCCCGCACCAAGTCTAAAATCGAATTTTTCTCCAAGAAATGGTACCGCTAGAATCGCCGTAAACACTGGATTGAAAGTTATCATCAGTGATGCATCACCGGCAGCAGTCCATTTCATTCCATACATGAAAAATGCCTGATAGAGAAAGGTGGACAGGAAACCGATTGCGGTGATTATTTTCCATTGATCTTTTGCAGGAAGAATCCATTGTTTTGTTACCTTCAGAAATACCAAAAAACACGCTACTGCTATGATGTATCTGACCCATCCGGCAGTAAATGGTGGTATCTCAAGTGCGGCAACTCTGCCAGCAACCCAACCCAGTCCCCAAATTATCGCAACTGCGAGCAATTTTAGATGGGTTGAAACATTATTCATCCAAATCGCTCCAAGCCGAGTTGCAGAATGCGAGCTCTAGGCAGCCCAATTTCTGGCATTCCTTCGGCTGGGGCGTGGATTTTCAGTCCTTCAAGTCTTTGAACATACAATCCGTATGATGCGATATCGTTTGGAAGATATGGTGTAGGCAGACCTAGTTTTTCTAGGCCATCGCATGCTTCTTTGGTGTAGATTGGATATACGTTGGTCTCAAAGTGCATCCAAGTTGAGACTCTTTTACAGTCTATGTTTTCCAGAGTTAACAAGTGCTCAAGCAATCCGACGTCGGGGTACTTGATTGTTTGAATTGCCATGTTGACTTCCATCACTACATCCTCTGGCCAGGCAAACGGTGTGTTATTTGCCCAAGAGTCAGCCAATTCGATGTGTTCTATGATATCTTCACCTGTCACAGAAAACAGAGTTTCCTGATAGGGACGATCCTCGTAGGCATCACTGACTAATCCAGGTAGTACCGAATAGAAGCGTTCTAACTCCGCTTCGTCGGCTCCGTAGAGCGAGACGGGAATCAAATAACCACCTCAAGCGGTTGCGCCGATTCCACTAGCGAGTTGTCTAGGGGTCAGTGGCTTGTCTTGAATCCACTGCTGCTTGAACAATTCTTTCAGAGCTTCTTCGTCTTCTGGTGTTGGTAGGACAGTGCGTAGGTACTCTGAGTACTCTTCGTCGGTTCCTTCGAATAATTCTCCGTTAGTGTAGCACTTCTTGCCACCGAATGCGCCGATATCTCTGTGGAAGTTTTCGTGAGGAACGTAGAGTGTTACTCCGCATCCTTCAGGTAGGTAGCCGTTTAGTTTCTCGACTTCTCTAACGATTTCATCGTGGTAGTGGCCACGGCTCTCTTCGTTGAGGACTTCCTTGTCGACTTCGATGTCAGCCTCGAGTTTCTTGCGCTCGTCCCAGCGTCCCTTAACTCCCCAAACGTATGCCCAGTGAGCGGAAGTGGAGGAGTCTGTACCGAATAAGTCGTGAGCGGTTGCGACCCACTTGTTCATGTAGCGTTGTAGCATATCTAGAGGGATAACTCCTGCCTTGATAATACGACGTAGACCGTTTGAGCCGGTTCCTAAGTGGAACGATTCTTCCTTGAGCATTGGTCCCATGGATGCTGCTAGCGGCTTGAACGCTGATGTCGATAGCATTCCCAGTTGGAACTTTCCATCTCTATCTACGAACATTGTATAGTTGAAGAAATCAAGCCAGTGAGGCATTGGTCTGTTGAAAGCACCTAGTAGTCTGTCACCATCTTGTGCATTACGCTCTAGTAGCTTTTGTGCTTCTCTTCGTCCCTGCTGTCCGAAGTATGTCATGAGGAGGTAAGCCATCTGCCAACCGTGTCTCTGTTCTTCAGCCATGATACGAGCTGCTGCATAGCGGTCATAATCTGTTGGTGCTGTCTCAAGTAGGTGTCTCTGTTGTTCGACTGATGCAAACTCAGTGTCACCCTGTACGGTGATCATTGCGACCAGGGAGTCACGAATGTTCTGGTGAGGCACTTGTAGTGCTCTCTCCCACTTTGCTCTTCCAGCGTAGTCACCGAATTCGATAACATCGCCTGCACGGTCCCAGTCAAATAGAATAGATAAGTCGAAATCGCCTAGCCATTCTCTGTTGAAACCCACTCTGTCTTGCCATTCGCCAAAGTTGGCGACCCAGTCTTCCCATGTCTTAGGTAGTTCTGCCATGGACCGGGGAGAGGGTTCCTACTATTCATGAATTTGCGAACATGTTCGCACGAACATGTTCAGGGTGAGTTCCGACGCACCTCTTCTGCGAACACGTTTAGAACGATTCCCTCGATTTTGTGGAGGTGTACGGATAAGGTGGATTTACTCAAACCTAGAAGTTCGGCCAAATCACTCAGGGTAATACGTCTTGGTGTGTCCCAGTATCCCTCATTTAGAGCAGAATCAAAAATCAGTCTTTGCTTTGGCGTCAACATTCTAGAACCAGTTGCTCTTGTTGAGACCACTCTGTATGGGGTTCCTTCTTCCCTCAATAGTTGAACTAATTCTCTACTTTTTTGAGCTGAGCATTCAATCGTCCAATCGACCCAACCGTCTCTCACTTCGAACGGAGATTGCGGTATTACACCGACTTCCCTGATTTCTTTGATGTATCCACCGCCCTTTGGCGCGATGTCGACCTCGTAGCGATTGCCACCAAGGTCTCGAACATCATCTACCCCCTGGTGTGAAATCAATTCATCCTCTATATCACAGGAAGAAGACATTTTTGCAGTACCTCTGCCTCTTCCCAGCGGCATCGTTTCTTCGATTCGCAGTACCGCTTCGGGACGTTGTCTAGATACATCTCCAGACCAGTGTCCTTCAGGTAAGCGAACTTCGATTCTGAGTTGGTTCACCATGCTATCACAATGAATGGGTTCGGTCGTGACGAGTCACCTTTCCAGTTTGTACGTCGATTAACTCAGCAAACGTTTGCACGCTGTCTTCGTTTAGGATAACTCCCGGAAGATACCCGTCGCAAACTCCAGATGCTGCGAAGATAGCATCATCAGAACGACAAAGGTCTGTTGCATCCCAAAGTCTTGTCAAATCATCATCGACCATCTTCTCTGCTCTCTTCTCTTCTTCGTCTGAGCGGAAAACTAGCCTTCCTTCGAAAACGCCACCTATTCCACGAATCGCTGTTGCTGTGATTACTCCCTCAGGTGCAGCGCCTATTCCCAGTAGCATGTCGTATGGACCATCAGGTCTTGCAGCCCAAATCGCTGCAGAGATATCTCCGTCCCCCATCAAGTGGAGTTGTGCGCCTGCTTCTCTGACTTCATTGAATAATTCAGCGTGCCTTTCCCTGTCGAGAGCAACAACCTTGACTTCTGACATTGGCTTGTCCAATACGTCTGCGGCTTGTTCTAGGTTGTAAGTCACGCCTCCATCCAAACTGATGTGTCCCGCAAGTTCTGGGCCAGCCGCGATTTTGTCCATGTAACAGTCGGGTGCGTGAAGTAGGGTTCCTCTCGGGGCTGCAGCAAGAACAGCGATCGAATTCGGGGTATTATCTGCACAGTTGTTTGTACATTCAAGCGGGTCTACCGCTATGTCGATTTGGAGTGCTCCCTCGACCCCAATTTGGTTTCCGAGTTCCTCTCCAATGAATAGCATTGGGGCATCGTCTCTTTCTCCTTCTCCGATTGCTACTCTACCATCGAATGGCACTTTGTCGAATGTTTTTCTCATTGCTTCAACAGCGGCAGCGTCTGCAGCGTTTTTGTCACCCAAACCGCGCCATTCAGCACTTGCAATTGCCGCTCGGTCTACCGCTTCCAAAAAATGATGTGCTAGGTCAGCGGTTCTCGCCATGTTGTTTGCGATAAGTAACCCCTCCATCAATAAAGCGCTTAATCCGCCTTGTGTTTTTCTAAGACAACTATGTCTGTGATTTTGGTTTCTGGATATTGTCCATTTGCGTCTTTTTCTAATGATTTAACCATGTCAAGAGCGCATAGAAGGCCTGCTGAGACTCCTGTCAATGCCTCCATCTCAATTCCAGTCTTGTAATGAGCATTGACTTCGACTGTACACCTGAGTGAATTTCCTTCCCAAGTCCAATCGACTTTACAGCCTTCGAGAGGGATTGGATGGCAATGAGGAATAATTCTAGGTGTTTCCTTAACCGCTTGAATTGCAGCGATTGTAGATGCCTCCAATACGTCTCCTTTCTTTACTGAGCCGGTTGTTATTGCATCCTTAGAGGACTCTGATAATTGCACTAAGCCTGTTGCTATCGCTCTCCTTTGCACGACTGGTTTAGCCGATATGTCTACAACTCCCTGTATGCTTTTTTCCATTTAATCACCCCAATCCTGCTTTCCAAGTTTCACCACTTGGTTTGACTTCTTTCTTCCATAATGGCGCTTGCATTTTCAACTCGTCAATCAACCACGAGCATCCTTCAAAGGCTTCCTTCCTATGTGGGCTAGCAACATGAATTGCAACTATGTTTTCACTAGGGCCTACCGAACCAGTGCGGTGGGCCATGGCTATGGAATGTAAGCCGAACTTTGACATCGCATCTTTTGCTAAACCATACAATGTTTCTGACAACTTTTCTTGCCATGCGTCGAACTCCAAGCGGAGAACTTCTTCTCCCTCATCTATTCCTCTAGTGATTCCAATGAAGGAAACAATTGCACCACAGCCTTCTGTGTGTAACATACTTCTGAGTTTGTCCACGTCTAATGATTTAGGAGCCTCTTGAATGAAGATATGCTCCTGCATGTTACTGCGAGGTGCGCCGCATCCTTGAAACCATCCACACTCATGGGATGCCATGGCACAGGCAGGCCCCATCCACATCATGGGCGCAGGTTTGTCTGGTTTAGCTGCTGCGACAACTCTTGCTGAAGCAGGCATAGAAGTCCATGTCCACGACGTTAGAGAAGACTCCGGTCAACGTTTTGATGGAGATTTCCAAGCATTGGAAAACTGGTCTATGGATGCGGATTTCTTCGACCAATTAGTAGAATGGGGGTACGACCCGAGCGAGTTCAAAGCCACAGAATTCAAGGAAGTGGACCTAATTCACCCGGATGATGAAATCAGCAAAACCTACTCTCCGAAGGTCGCTTACAGAATTGTAGAGAGGGGAACTTCCGAACATACAATCGACCAAGGTTTCAAGCGAATGGCTATTGCAGCCGGCGCAAATCTTCACTACAAGAGCAAAGTCAAGGAAGAAGACTGTCAGATTATCGCTTGCGGTCCTAAGGGTACAAGTGCGGTTGCTTATGGTGAAATATTCAAGACTAAGCATCCAAATCACATTGCCTTTCAAATGAATGATAAGTTGGCTCCTGGCTCGTATTCTTACCTGATAATCATCGATGGAGTTGGCTTGATTTGCACCTGTTTGTGGAGAAAGCAAAGAGGAACAGATAGGTTCCTAAACGAGACAATTGCTTGGTATCAGAGGCATTATCCGGACATAGATATGGAGCCTATCAAGAGAGTTGGCGGTAAAGGTGACTTTACAATCAACAAGAATTACTTCCAAGACGGAAGATATTACGTCGGTGAGTCAGGTGGCCTGCAGGACTTCATGTGGGGCTTCGGAATGAGGATGGCGGTTTGGTCAGGATACCTTGCAGCACAAGATATTCTTGGAAATTGCGATTATGAAACCGAAGTTCGAAAGCAATTGATGCCATATGTGAAAACTTCCGTAGCCAATCGTTTTTTGATGAATAGAGTAGGAGATCGCACTTTCAAGTACATGTGTAAAGCATGGATGAAGGACCAAAAGAAGCGTAATGATGGATTAATTTGGATTGGTAAATTATTCCGCCCCAAGTGGTACAAATCTCTCCTCTACGTTATTGTCAATCCATTCATGCTGAAATCAGACCCTAAGGCAATGGGTAGAGGAGTTAGGCGTCTACCGTTTAGGAAGGCAAAGAAAAGGGACCTCTGGGAAATGTCTGATGAAGCGAAATCTGTCGCGGATAGGTGGGACAAAAAACGCCGTTCGGGTGGAAAGACTTCGTTCAGCGAGAGTAGCGATTGACTCATTAAGCGGACCCGTTTGGAGTGAACCATGAGCGACCTATACGGACTCAAATTAGAACCAATGCCAAACCGTCTAGTCAACTACGGAACCACAGACAATGGTATCGCAGTCATTGAACTAGCTTCAGACTCAGCAGGTGCTCCTCTGGAAGGAGACGCAATGGGTCCAAACACATACACTCACGAAATGATGAGAGATATCGACTCTGCAATTATCAAGGCACGTTTCGATGACGATGTAACTGTAATTGTGATCACAGGTCACGGTTCCAAGTTCTTCTCTGCAGGTGCATCTATTCAGATGCTGAACAGCGTTTCTCCAGGGTTCAAGTACAACTTCTGTCTCCATGCCAACGAGACACTGTCTCGCTTCGAGCAAACTACCAAGTTGGTAATTTGTGCAATGAACGGTCACGCTGTTGGTGGCGGTCTAGAAATCGCAATGGCAGCAGACATTAGAATCGCAAGAAAGAACTCAGGAAAGGTCGGTCTTCCAGAAATCAACCTAGGTGTTCTAGCAGGTACTGGTGGAACAGCTCGCCTTACTCGCCTTATTGGGAAGGCAAAGGCACTGGAGATGATGGTCACTGGTGAATTGATGTCATTCGAAGATGCACTTGACTGCAACTTAATCAATCACCTTTGGGAAGGAGATGCAGATGACTTCCGCCGTGACGTTTTAGATTGGGCAAGCCAATTCACTCTACCAAACAAGGCAACAAAGGCTGTTGGAAACATCAAGCGTTCTTGCCAGACTGGACCTGAGATTCCATTCGAGTACCACTTGGCTCTCGAGCGTGAGCTTCAGGCTGCTCTATTCGGGAGCAGCGATGCTAAGGAAGGAATCGCAGCATATGTCGAGAAGAGAGTACCTTCATTTGAAGGACAATGAACTCGCAATTTACACATAAAATACACTTAGTTTTTGCAAAACTGAGTGTTTTGGGTACAATTAGCGAACGATGTTTTGAAGTCCTAAAGGAAAGTGGACGATTTAATGGCGACCAAATATCCTGTCCCAGCAGACGTTCCTGACGAACTTATCGAGACTTTCATCGACAATATGGATGCAGCAACTTGCGGAACAGGCAGGATGAATTTGTTTGCCTGTGACCAAAAGATTGAGCATTTGAATGATGATTTCTACGATGGAGGAAACAAAATCCCTCTGTCATCAAATGACCCAGCCCACCTTTTCGAAATCGGAGCAAGGGCCCATGAAGAAGGAACAATCGGTGTACTAGCAGGTCAACTTGGTCTCATAGCCCAATACGCAAGAGATTACCCTGATATTCCATACTTGGTCAAGCTAAATTCTAAATCACACATGGTAAAGACTTCACAAAGAGATCCTGTTTCTCAAGCACTATGGGATTTGGACGATGTTTCAGCACTGTTGCACAACGGAATCAATGTTGTCGGAATCGGATACACAGTTTACATTGGTTCAGAGTATGAGCATGACATGCTTACTGAAGCCTGCACTTTCATTCGACAAGCACACGAACTTGGAATGATTGCAGTTGTCTGGATGTACCCAAGAGGACAAGCGGTTTCTGATGAAAAGGACCCACAATTAATCTCAGGTGCAGCTGGTGTAGCGGCATGTATTGGCGCAGACTTTGCTAAGGTCAACTATCCTAGAGCATTTGAGGGTATGACTCAACCCGAAAGCCTTGGAATTGCTGCAGAAGCTGCAGGCCGCTGCGGAATCATCTGCTCAGGCGGTGGATCACTCCCTCCAGAGGAATTCTTGGGGCGCTTGGTTGACCAAATGCAAATCTCCGGATGTAGAGGAGCAGCAACTGGAAGGAATATTCACCAAAAGACCACGGAGGAAGCAGTTAGAATGACTGCTGCATGTAAGGCAGTCATTTGTGATGGCGCAGGGCTTGAAGAAGCTCTTGCAATTTACAATGGTCAGTGATTCTTTCAACGAATAATGGCATATTACGCCCTAGTGACTAGACTGGTAATGGAAGTCGATGCGCGTTTCGCAATGAATAAACAAGTGGAAAAATTAGTTTGGACTAGGTTTACTGTACCATTCCACACTCTGTGCAAAGGCAGCCTACTACGAGGCCGCCACAGAACATGCAGACGGTAGCATCCGTCATCCGCTTAACCCAACTCATGCTAATCAGTTTCTTCTGATAAGATCGTTGGTCTGGACGTTTCCTTCAGAATCGATGATTAGAGGTTGTCCTTCTTCCCAACCAGGGCAGTTGTCAGAGACCCATGTTCTTGTGGCCCATTCGCAAATGTCGTATCCGCCAGAGAGAATGCCGGAGCGCTTAATGTATCCTACCTTGACAATGTCCTTGTCTTTTGAGAGGACGTTTCCGAGTTGCTGACTAGTAGTGCCGTGTCTCATGGTGCTGTTAATGTGCTCCAAGATTTCAGCCGTGTTGCGTGGCCGATCGCCCAGGAACTTCTTGATTTTTTCACGTATTCTTACTGTTTTCATTTGCATTCTCCTCCTTGTCATCCGGCCGTTTCCGTCAAAGATTTGGGCCGTTATTTAGGAGGAGCGAAGCAGCCCATATAACCGTTCCTCCGACATCACTGTTGAAGTTACACTAACTACCGTGAAAATTTGGTGAAAAAGTAGTTTTGTTGTTAAACCGAATTCAAAAAAACCATTCTCCAGTGGAAATGTGTAACAAAATGTAACTAATTATTGCTTTGTAAGTAAAAATATTGATATTGTCGCTATTTTTGGAGTATTCTGGTGACAATGGTGCGAACTAACCGTATTCGTTCCACGCACCAACGCAGGGTTTTGGATTGGTTAGCGGATGGCGGAGGAACGGTAACTGAGGTTTCTGCTGCGTTGAAGATCAGAGTTCCTCACGCTTCAGCAGCCTTGAAGAAGTTAAGAGAATCGGGTGACGTAGTAAGAGATCAAACAAATATCCGTGGTTCAAGATACCGCTTATCGTCTCAAGGTCTAGCTAGATTGGAGTCTGATGGACTTGCTAGAATGAAAGAATTAGTACAATGGCCCCCCCCTCCAGGTGCTGCAGGAATCGTACTTGCAAGAGATGGTCCAATGATGTTACTTGGTTACGCATCTCAGCCAGCAGGCCCACTCTTAGGCATACCAGATAGGCCAATGGATGAGGCTAGCGGAGTACTCCTAAATTCCAATGGAAATGAAGGGGAGTCTGAAAGGTGGCGATGGGCTGTTCAAAGAGAAGATGGGCCGATATGGTGGAATATTGAAACATTGAGAAGAACATCTGCTCCAACTCAGTCTAGTCCCACCACGCTCACAGCATGGATGGAGAGACCTAAAGTGATGGGATTAGTCCGTGCTAGGCTACTAGATGAAGCAAATCCTTGGCCGGTGAGCGTGGGAAGTTGGTTCTCACCATTGCCCTCTGGATTTTGGCCAGAGTTACCACAAATCCTCCAAGATGGAGATTATGTAATTGGTAGGGCGGGTAATTCAGGGCCTCCAGTAAAACCACGTGGTGCAATTCAAGCTGTTCTGGGTCGTAGTTTGGATAGGTCGGTAGTTGCTACGAATATGTCTGAGAATGCAGTTTCAATTATCGATGGTAACTTGATTGGGGTTAATAGCAAACCTCTGCCGTTCGTTATTTTGAAATATTGGCTTTCAATAATTCATCCAAGGATTTCTAGTTCAGCTCTAGATTTGAAATTCTCACGATTGGTTGAAGACATTAATTCGAGGTCAAGCAATGCTCTAACGCGAAGGGTTTTGAGTGATTTCCCGGGTAGAGAATGGGGGGATGAAATAGGTTCGGTGATCGATACGAGACATCTTTCACAAAGAGCAGGAGAAGCGTGTTTGTTGTTTGCTATTGAAGAAATAGAAGCGCCAATTATCTTGGATTGGAGATGGAAGTATGTCGAAGCTTTGGATAGGCTAGGTGCAGACAACAGGTGTAGGGTCATAATTAGCAATGAGATTAGTTTAGATATTCCATTGAAGTTGACTTCAAGTGATACGTCCGGAAAATTCAATCTCGAAATTCCAGGCCGAATCAATATTCCAATCACAGTTTCTCGTGATTCGATGATGCCTACAAATTGGCAGGCTCCCGAAACCCCTGAGGAATTAATTCGGGGTAGTTTGACCAGTGTAAAAAATGCAGAGAATTCGAGAGAAGCCATATGGTTAGCGTGCCAATTATTGGAAGGCGATGATGTGTGGGCAGACAGGCATGAGCGTGAATATCCCCTTGCATCTTGGATAGCAACAAGCAAACAGTCTCAACCTTCGAGGTGGAGGAGAGTTGGAGATTCGATAGATCCAATTTGGGCTGGTTTGGCTGATTTGACCACATTTGCAGATGAGGACCTCTCCAGTCTAGCCATGCACGATGATACAGCATTGTCGATTCTTATTGACCGATTAAGAGAGCACCCCTTGTCAAATCTTGCTAGAATTACGAACAAGCCTTCTATTGCAACAGCAATTCTTCTAAGTCGTGAGTGGATTGAAGATTTGCCCGATGTTATTGATACCTGGCTTGAGCAACCACTGAGGGCCAGTGAGGTAATTAGGAAAAATTGGGGAGAGAGGGAAATCGCCAAAATAGCATCAGCTTGTCCACAACACAAGTTATTGCTAGAGGACAATGTTCTAGACAGAACGCAAATGCTTGCAGTAATGGAAGATGTTCATTATTCGCTTTGGCAGCATAAATCAGAAACTTGGCTCCTGAACTGTTTGGCTTCCTCAATTGGCAGAACAGCGCTATCTTCGCTTGAAATTCCATGGCCAGTAATACTTAGCAAGAAGGAAATCTCCTCCGAAGACCTAGCACTTGTTCACCATATGCCTGATGGTGTTGGCAGGGATTACCTAACTGATTCACTAATGGGTATCACTGCTAAAGAGCAGGGTGTCAATCCATCATTAGGGATAACTCATCCATTCGCAGGATGGCTTTTCAAAAATTCAGTTCCTATGGTGCCTTTGGAAACAAAACATGATTTGGACATTCATATCGAATTACACCGACGCTTTCAACAACAATGAGCGTCTGACATTCAATTGACCGCACATGCAACATCGCACGGAGAGCGTGCTGCTCGATGAACTGTGATACCAATGACTGCGGTCATGTGCCATCGACGAAGACCAGGGTGACTTTCGGGAATGACCTCTGATGCAAACCGATGGACTATGTGGTCGGTAATGGGTCCTCGCTGGACGAGAGAATGAGAGTGAGACAACCAACCGGCTGCACAGACGCCCTGACCCTGGGTCAAGCTCCCGAGGAGACGATGACAGGGGCTGTTACGGGTCGGGGCACAGTTTTTCTTGCGATTCATTGAATAGCCATCCAAAGACAGTGGTAATCATGCCGAAGTTGGAGCGCTGCTTGGTTGGCGGCACCTTCGATAGGTTCCATCAAGGGCACAAAGCACTTCTTGAGTCAGCACTAGACGCAGCAGAGTTAGTAGAGGTCTGGATTACAAACGACGAAATGTCAGCCGCCAAGTCTCCTATTTTGCAAAGTTTTGAACATAGGCGAGAGGCAGTTATTGCTTGGTCGGATGAAAGAATAACTACCCATGAACTGGAGGACAGTTACGGACCAGCACCATTTCGCAAAGACTGTGATAGCATAGTGTGTACTCCAGAGACATTAAGCAATTGTCAGAGCATTAACGAAATGCGATTGAAAAACGGATTACTGCCTCTTGAGATAATTGAGGTTCAACACAGCCTCGATGAAGCGGGGGGAATTATCTCTAGTTCTAGAATTAGAGCGGGATTGATCGACTGTGATGGTAAATTATGGGTGCAGGAAAATCAAAAAAATCAGACTCATCACTTTCACTTCGGACTGGATGAGGAATTAAAAAAGCCAAATGGAGAGTTATTCACAGGACCTGAAGATTCTCCTGAAATCGCAATGTCATCAGCAATGGAAAACTTAGCCCCGGGCAGCATAATTGCAGTAGGTGATGTATGTGCTGCAACTCTTTTGGAAATGGGTGTTGTTGCCGATATTGCAATTATCGATGGTATGACAAAACGTGTGGAACTTGACCAGAAAGTTGACACTAGTAAATTCGATATTATGTTGGAAGCAAGTAACCCAGCAGGTCAAATTACTCCATCTCTTTTCAAGGCCGTAGCCGCTGCACTTCACAACGACCAAACTACATGTATCGAAGTAGAAGGCGAAGAAGACCTAGCTCCTATCGTGATACACTTACTTGCTCCGCTTGGAACAAATGTGGTATATGGACAGCCAAACAAAGGAGTTGTTTTGAGAATAACAACTTTGGAATCCAAGGAACAATGTAGAACACTTCTCTCCAAATTTGAGGTGAGAGATTGACACTAGTTTCGATAGCGGTTTGCGTAAGAAACGGTGTTGATTGGATTGATGGATGTATGGAATCACTAGTAGCACAAACTCATTCACCAATCGAAATTATTCTTGTTGACGATGGTTCTTCAGATGGCGGAAGAGATGCTGTTGAAAAGTGGTCTAAGCATGAATTGGTAACTACGATTTCTCAAGACAAACTTGGTTTGTCTGCTGGACGTATGGCAGCATTAGAGCAATCTAAAGGAGAATGGTTTGCAATTACAGACATCGATGTGCGTCCTGAAGCAGATTGGATTCAGAGAATGCTAGAGTCTTCAAAATCTGGTGAAGAGGAAAACGTGGTTGCAGTTACCGGAAGAACCGTTTTTGGACGAGCGGATGACGTGATTTCGCGAATAAGGTCAATTGAGATAGAGTCTAAGTATCGCTCAAGGCCTAGAAGAACTAACTTAGCAAATGGTCCTTGTTCGATGTTTAAGCGTGACAGTCTTCTGGCAATAGGCGGTTTCGACCCGTCTTGGTACCATGCTGAAGACATGGAGGTTTCATTGAAATTAATACAGGATGGTGGAATAATTGTCTATACCCCTTACGCTGTTGTTAATCACGTACCGGAAACAGGACTCAAGAGATTTCTAGGGAAGCGAAAGCGTGATGCAAGGGCCCACGTAAGGATACATCGAAGGTACAAAATCCTAAGAAGTGGACATGACTTTATTGGTTCATCTTGGGTAGTTCTGTGGATGACACCATTGCTAACTTTGCTTGGTTTTGCCATATACCAATATGTGAACACATTATTTTCATACGAATCTGTAAATATTGAATCGATGTATTATTCATTGACGAGAGAGGTTCTCTTAATTGCTGCAGCACCACTGTACTGGTTACTCTCTTTCCTAAGGAGCGATCTGCCAAAGAAAGGGATATACTCTAACCTAATTTTGTTATTGTGGTCCCTGGCACTTTGGCAGGGGATCATATTGGGTTATCTCGATGCGTTATTACGCAGAAATGGTCACTGATTCACTCTTCGTATTCAACTGAGGATAGCATTCTCATTACAATACCTGCTCCCATGAGAGCGATTGCGATTGAGTACACACCTGGGTCAATCCATGCCATGTACATGATTCCCCAATAGAAGTAGAACAACATACTTGCTAGCATGCACCACGTTCCGAGCACCAAGTTCCATCCTGACTCAACGTCCAATAGGTCGTTGTACCAATCGTTTGTTATCATGTTGTAGAACCATTTCCCTGGACTATCCTCCCCAATTAGAGAGCGTGCTCCCAGGAATGTCATTCCACCAAAGAACGCCATGAATACTGCATCCCCGGGTACAAAAGCGGGGGCTGTATCCTTGTCGCCAAACGCATCATTCATGTACTCGAAAGTTAGCATTCCACCCCAAGATACTCTGTATGTAGGATGGACCATTCCCATTAGGTTGAGAACTGCTAGTAATAGACCTAGTAATCCAATCCAAAAATACCAAGTTGCAAGTGTGTTGGATGGACTAAACAGAATTGTGCCCAGATTGCCCTGTGCATTATCTCCGTTGTCGCTCATGCGCCGTTCGACCTAAGTCGCGTTTAAGAGTCTTGGCATAGCCAAGATTTGACGGGTTGCCTCTCAAAGTCTAGATTGATGGCGGTATTTTGCTTGGAAAACCTCACTCAGTGCAGGTTCTGCTTTTGCCATTACGTCAGAGGGATTGATGTTTGTCGGGATGCAGGAGTTAATCTCCTTGCTTCTTCCATATCTTCCTCTTGAAATTGTCTTCGCAGTAATCAATCCAAGCATGTCTAGGTTGGAAATAATTCCAGATATTCTTCTCGATGTAAGGAATTGTTGGCCAATGTTTGTGCATGCCTGCTTGTAGATATGGTATACTTCACCTGTTTGCATATTCCGCAAACCATTGTTTTCGTTGATAAGTACAGCAGCCAGTACGAGTTTTTGTTGAGTTGGTAGTGTGCGAATAACTGGAGTAACTTGGTCAGATTCAATCTGTGCTTGTGCGATTCGGACGTGGTTTTGTTCAACGACGTCAAGCCCTTCTTGTTCTGCCTTTTCGGTTGAGACTCTTAGTAAGTCAAGCGCGCAGCGTGCATCACCGTGTTCTTGGGCAGCTAATGCAGCGCACAATTCAATTACACCCGCACCGATTGCATCTTTGTTGATTCCAACTTCGGCTCTGGAGCGTAGGATATCCTGAAGTTGTTCAGCATTGTAGGGATTGAAAACGATGTCTTGCTGACCGAGCCTGCTTCTTACTCTCGGGTCAAGGAAATCTGTGAACTTCAAATCGTTGGAAATTCCGATTACACATGCTCTCGCATCTACCAACTCTGCGTTAAGGTTTGTAAGGTTGTACAGTAGATCGTCTCCTGCTTTCTTTACCAAGTGATCGATTTCGTCGAGCACAAGAACGTAAACTCCACCTCTCTGGTTCATTCTTCTTACAACTTCGGAGAACACTCTGTCTGTTGGCCAACCTGTGAAGGGGATTTCATCTCTCTCGTAATCTTCGAGTAATGCATTGCCTAAGTGGGACAGAACCCTATATTGTGTGTCAATCTGTCTGCAGTTAACTAGTACAGGATGAACCACTCTTCCTATTGATTCACCTTTGGCTTGGAGTTGGTCACATACGTATCTAGTAACCGCAGTTTTTCCTGCTCCAGTAACACCGTAGAGAATCATGTTAGAAGGAATGTGACCTTTGAGGGCTTCAACTAGATTGAACGATAATTGGTCACGCTCATAATCACGGTGTGGGAGTGTTTCTGGCTGGTAAGTGTGACGCAGAACTTCTTTTTCGACAAACAGAGTTTTCTGGTTCAGAATACCGTCGAAAATATTTCTCGTCAAAAAGTCTCACCTCGTTTTTTTCCACTACCACTTTCAGGCCCATCACACACAGTGCGTGATGCCTCCGGCGAGTCCGAGTCCACCATATAAGGCTAATCCCGGGTGCCTCCAATGAGACATTGATTTGACCAAATCTCGCATTCCAATTGGGGATATAAAAAGGGGGTCTCTTTTTCATGCTTATTCTTAATTAATTAACACAACAATATCTACTTTTTTTGAATTTTTCCGGAGTGAATTTTTTTATCGCCGGAGAATATTTTGTTCAAGATTTTGTTTGGAATTTTCAAATTTTCCGAAGGTTATTCCATTTTGATTAACTAGGAATTTTTCCTATTATTCTAGATCGTGACGTGATTCCCAATCTGCAAGATTTGATTCAGATATTGATGATAGATTTCTGAGTATAATTTCAACACAAATTCCCCTTTCCATCTAATATGAAATTCATACCATCCTCACCGTGAATCACATTTTCAGGTAGTTCAGGGAAATCCTTAGTCAAAATCAGATAATCAGAATCGATGTATGTGTGAGTTAGAACCAGTGTAGTGTCATTACAGGTCTCCGCAAGCCTTTGGATATCGCTAGGTTTGTGATGTTCGTCAGTATTGACCCACTCAGGAACTCCCATCTCAACTATAGCAAATTTGCACCTCTTTATCCGATTCCATAATTCATCACAGGGTCCCGAGTCACCAGAATGTAGCATTGACCATCCTTCATCACTGGTCAACATCCACCCATGTGGTTCTACGCTTGGTTCATGGAATACCTCGAATCTCTCCAATTCCCAACCGTCTATGGTAGGAGTGTCGACCCAGTTTATTTGTTCAAGTAAATCATCCAAAGAGCCAGGGTATGCAAGTTTGCACAATTCCACAAGTCTGTCCTTGACCATGGCTGAACCAGCAACTGTGAGTGGCTTAACACCCTCTCTGTCCGAAATATATTTTCTCTCGAGAAGGAAGAATGGGAAACCAAAGACGTGGTCTCCGTGAACGTGTGTGATGAGTATTGTATCAATATCCGCTGGACTTATTTTCGCTTTCCGCAATGAAGCTAATGCGGTTGGAGGACAATCGACGATGATGTGTTTGTCGATCAATAAGAACGAGTGCAATCTACCTGACGGCAGGAATGCGTTGCCGCTTCCGAGCAAACTGACCTCGACCATTGATGAGTGCAAGCGCTTCCACTCTAAGACACCATCGCACCTAACATTCATCTATTCGTTTCCAGTGGGAGATTTTGTCTGGTGACCTCAATGTCTAACTGGAGCGCAAAGAATCCTTACATGACTAAGATTACTGAATGCTATGTCTTGAATGGTGAGGGGTCTCGTAAAGAGACACGGCACGTCGTTTTTGACCTAGGTGACTCTGGTCTTGACTACAAAGTTGGCGACGCTCTTGGAGTACTTGCTGAAAACCCTGCCAACACTGTTGATTTGCTAATTGAGACAGCAGGCTGGGACCAAGATCACATGGTTACAACCCACAATGGCGAGAGAACAATTTGGGAGGCTCTGAAGAAGGATTTCGAAATTCACAGAGTAAACAAGAAATTCGTCAAATCATTAACCGAGAAAGTCAGTTCAAACGGTATGAGAATCACTGTAAAGATGATCGATAGATATAGGGAATCAGTTTCAGGCCAAGGCGCTGGCTGGATGGGTGGAGACTCAGAGATGGGTACAGAACTTCTACCTTCAATTCCCGGAGACGACCCGGTCGGTAGAGTCGAACACCTAACTACCGATGCAGATGCAATGGAAGATTACATTTGGTCCAGGGATTATATCGACGTTTTGAGAGATTTCGAAGTAAGTTACACTCCAGAAGAATTCATTGAAGTGATTGACAAACTAAAGCCAAGATTGTATTCAATCGCTAGCAGCCACGACGCACACCCAGGATTTGTTGAATTGACAGTTGGAATCGTCAGATACTCTCACCACGGCAGGGACAGAGGCGGCCTATGTACCATTTACATGGCAGATGAGGTTGAAGTGAACAAAACAGATGTTGGAGTATTCATGTCTCCAACCAAATCTTTCGTACTACCAGAGGACAAGTCGATTGACATCATCATGGTAGGTCCGGGAACCGGCATTGCACCATTCCGTGCATTCATGGAACAAAGGGTCCATGATGGTGGTTCAGGAAAGAACTGGCTCTTCTTTGGAGACCAGTCCTCCAAAACTGAATTCTACTACAAGGACGAAATCGAGTCTTGGTTGGATGAAGGACACATGTACAGGTTCACAACTGCATGGTCCCGTGACCAAGAGGAGAAAATCTACGTTCAGCACAGGCTCAAAGAGCACGGTGCAGAAGTTTGGGATTGGTTCGAGCGAGGCGCATATTTCTACATCTGTGGAGATAAGCAGTACATGGCAAAAGACGTCCACAGAGCACTCATTGAAATCGCAATGGAGCACGGCGGAATGTCCGAGGAAGACGCAACACACTTCATCGAGAAGACGATGATGAAGGAACAGAAACGTTACCTGCGTGACGTGTACTGATTTTTGGAAATTTCAGCACCCGATTTAGCTTGAATTAATCGATATTTATCGATTATTTTCGACCGCTTTCATCATAGATTAGTTTGGTTTGGGCATAAACATGGGATTCAAGCGCGTACTGATTGCAAACCGTGGAGAAATCGCATTGAGAATTCTGAGAACCCTCAGAGACATGGGGATTGAGGCTGCAATTATTCACGGCAGAGAAGACAGGCTATCTCTGCCAGTTAGGCTAGCTGATATTGCATATCCGATAATGAGAGCAAATCCACTTGATTCATATCTTGACATCGAAGCAGTAGTCCAGGCTGCTAAAGACCTGGAGTGCGATGCAGTTCACCCCGGTTACGGTTTCTTGGCAGAAAACGCGCACTTCGTTAAAAGGCTAGAAGAAGAAGGAATCACATTCATCGGGCCGGCATCCGGTGTTATCACTCTACTTGGTGACAAAATAGAAGCCAGAGCAGCTATGGAAGCAGCAGGCCTACCTACCGCTAAAGGGAGTAGTGAACCGATTTCATCTGCAAAGGTTGCAAGCGAATTGGCTGATGAAATCGGCTATCCAGTAATCATCAAGGCTGCAGCTGGTGGCGGTGGAATTGGAATGCAGATTGTACACGCTGCAGAGGAATTCGAAGGGGCACTCAAACTCTGTCAAGGCAGGGCGAAATCAGCATTCGGTGATGACAGAGTTTTCGTTGAGAAATATATCGAAGGCGCACAGCACGTTGAATTCCAAGTATTGGCCGATGGTGAAAAAGCAATTCACTTCGGCGAAAGATTTTGTTCAATTCAACGCCGCCATCAAAAATTGATCGAAGAAGGTCCTTGGTTGAGCGATGAGAAAAGGGCAGAGGTTGGTGCTTTGGTTTGTGCTGGAGCGGAATCTGTAGGCTACAAAGGTCTAGCAACATTTGAGTTCTTGAGAGACAAGAATGGCGATTTCTACTTCCTTGAAGTCAACCCACGTGTCCAAGTCGAGCACACAGTTACTGAACTGATCACAGGCTACAACCTAGTCGAACTAGGAATCAGAGTAGCACAAGGTGAAAGCCTCCCACTTACTCAAGATGACATCAAGATTAGAGGCCACGCAATTCAATGTAGGTTGAATGCAGAGGATACGACAAACTTCGTTCCTTCTCCTGGAAGACTTTGGGAATGCCACTTCCCATCAGGGTTCGGTATTCGATGTGATACACACGCACATCCAGGTTACGAGATGCCTGGATGTTTTGACAGTCTACTTGCTAAACTGCTGACATGGGGGGCAGACAGAGATTCCGCAGTCCGCAGGATGCGTACTGCATTAGATGAAACACTCATCACTGGTGTAGACCATTTGATTCCTCTTCATCGAAGAATAATGGATGAGAAAGATTTCCTTGCTGGTGATATCACAATCGCGTATATCGACGAGCATCAAGAACTTCTGGGATGATTCGAATGGACGTACTGATAGTTGGCAGCCTAGCCTACGATAGCCTAGAAACACCTGCGGGTTCGGTAGAAAACGAATTGGGAGGCTCGGCCTCTTATGGTGGATTTTCAGCAGCATTTCACAACAATAAGAATGCTGGAAATGGTGTAGGAATTGTCGGAGTTATTGGGCAAGATTTCCAACCAGAACACTTGGAATGGTACAAAAATGCCGGACTAGATACTAGCGGTATTGAGGTAAATCAAGGCGAAACATTCCGTTGGAAGGGCTCTTACCATGGTTCAATGGCTGAGGCGGTAACTCACGAAACCCACCTCAATGTTTTCGAGAATTTTCAACCTAAAGTACCCCAACCACTCAAGCAAACGAAAGTTTTGATGTGCGCAAACCTGCACCCTGCACTTCAATCTTCAGTACTATCTCAGACCGAGGTTAGTAGAGTCTCAATCCTTGATTCGATGAATTTGTGGATTGAAATCGCAAATGGAGAACTCAAAGATGTCATGAAACAAGTTGACATTTTGATTCTGAATGACGGTGAAGTGCGAATGTTAGCCGATGAAGAGAACTTAATCGTGGCAGCAAAAACTGTTTTGGAAATGAAAAATGGTGGTATTCTCGTTGTCAAGAAAGGGGAAAATGGCGTTATAGCATTCCATCCAGATGGTATGATTTCAATGCCTTCATTCCCTACCTCAAATTTGGTTGACCCGACTGGGTGTGGCGACAGTTTTGCAGGCTCAATGGCACACTATCTGTCAAAAAATTCTGGTGAGGTAAGCAGAGAGGAACTGGCAGAATCTCTTGTACATGCAACTGTCACTGCCTCATTCACTATCGAGAATTTTGGCACTGAAAGAATAAGAAGACTCAGTGCTGAAGAATATGAATCTAGACTTTTAGAGTATAGAAGTATCACAAAGACTTCTTGATTGCACTATGCTCAAGAACGTGCCCTTTCTGGCCCGACCATGACAGTACTGAACATCGCTATGATTGGGAGCGACGATTTGGCTAAAGCGATAGCTAAAGCGACCGACCAGAGGGATGTCCACACATACGTGCACAAGGAATCAAGCACAGACGGACCTAGGATTCTATCCATAATTAGACCGGCAAAAATGCCCGAAAGAATTCGTCCCTTCTTCAATTCCCTTTGCGCTGCAAGGGTCGGACTAATCGAAGTTAGTGCGATTGATGCCACATTTGGTGAGGTCTTGGTTGGATTTGCATCAGCAGGTATCAGCAAAGGAATATTTGTGATCAATCCACCTCAAGGAGAATGGATAGATGAAGACCAAGTCAAAGCATTCATCGCTCAAGCAGGACTTTCATCTTGGAAACAAGGCAGCACTGACGGTATCGAACTTAGAGATGCACTGTACGGTTTGATGGATGAAATATCTGGGGACTTAGAGTCCGCAAAGCAAGAGCCATTAGTTGTTCCAATCGACCAACACTTCAATGTGAAAGGTATCGGTTTAGTAGCGATTGGATATGTCCAATCCGGTTCGGTATCTGTCCACGATGAGTTACATCTTTTGCCGGCAGAAGGACCTGGTACTGTCAAAAGTCTTCAGGTCATGGACGATGACGTCGAGCAAGCAGTCGCCGGGGACCGCGTTGGAATCGCATTGAGGAACACAAAGGAAGAACACCTAACAGGCGGCTCACTAGTAACTCATCCTGCAGTCGAAGATAAGAACAAGGGGATCTCAATTCCACTATGTCTTGAAAAGCACGAAAAGAGTTCAATTGAACTGAGTGTTTCTCCTTTCCAAAAGAGAGTCTTGGCTGTTGGTGATGTCGTACACGCCAGCGTGGACCTACAATTTGTTGTTGGAAGGGTGGAATCGATTGGTTCGGGTCTTGAAGTTGCTTGGGATTCGCCACTATTCATTAGGACGGAAAACCCTCCAGTTGTTCTGTTAGCACAACTTGATTCTAAGCCTAGAATTTTGGGAAGTGCAAAGTTGACTCGGCTATCTTGAGACACCTCGAATATTGGCCCCTCCATAGGAGGGGAAAACGGTGGGTTCATAACCTCGGGTTCCACTTCGCTGGTTCGGGATGCGTATGGACACGAGGCCAGAGGGGCTCGGTGTCAATGGAGCGGGGATAAAATTCCGCTCGTTGTCGCTGGGAGGAGTTCGTGGTAAGGTTAGGGCGACCTTGAATGAAAACCGCGTCTCGTTTGAATCTCGAAATGGACACGCTCTCGACATACGTTTGAATGCGATTAGGAGAGTTCACCATCACGACACAAATCTTGTGCCCGGATGGCTTGCAGTTGTTGGCTTAATCCTTGTTTGGGTCGCTTGGAGAGGAGTAACTGGAAAGATTCAGGCACTATTAGGTGCTGCTGGAATTGTACTATCCGCAGCGCATTATTTTACCAAGCAGCCTACTTTGATTATAGATACAAATGCGGATGATTGCCACGTTGTGTTTGGTCCGGATTTGTCGATAATGAGGCTTTGTGCATTAATCGAAAGACTACAGAACGGAATGTCACTTGAAGCCGCAAAAGCGAGTGTGGACAGCATGGTTAGTGATTCTGACTATCCTCGCTCGGTCAATAGCGAAGAACTTGAAGCGATTCCTGAACCGGTTGAATTATTCCCTTCTGCAGTCATAAATCACTTCATCGACACGATGGAGATGGATGAAGAAATTCTTGATGCTGAACTTGAAAGTCCGGCCACTGTAATCAACGATTTGGATATACCTGGGTGGGAAGAAGAAGTAATCGAAGATCCGCAGATTTCAGAGGGTCTGCTTGCCCGCTCGAAAGCCAACTTGTTCACTCAGAGAAACCAAGTGATGCAAAATGGGTGGCAAGAGCCACCACAACAACCGGTATACAACCAAGTCCATAGAGCAACACCTACCGGAATGCCATCATATGGAATGTTGAATCAACATGGGCAAACGCACTCTTTCAACCAGCAAACCCAACCACAACCAACTCCTCCTCCAAACGAATTCCTTCCCTCCTTCGTTGGAGCTAATGGTGCGCACGTACCTCATTCAACTCCGGATATGTTCTCATCTCCGGACACCCCGCTCCAACCTGCTGAAGAGGTAGATGAAGTCCCATCTCTTGTCGCATCCGCAAGGAGAGATGTCCCCCTTGAGGCAGAGATTATCCCTGAAGGGATTGAAAGTCCGAGGGAGCGCTATCCAAAGATGAGTAAGTTGGTGGCTAAACCCAAAACCAACCGGTTGCGGGTAAGAAAGTCCACCACTGCATCATTACGCGGCCGTTCTGTAATCGCTGAGTTGGTTAGTCCCACTTTAGGTAGAGCGAGTAGAATTTCCAAGCGAATTTTCCGTGGTCGCTCCAGAACTACAGATTCACTTAGGTTACAGTCTGAGAACAGTCGTCAGTCTCAGGTAGCAGAATCGATTCAAAATCTTGCAAAAAGCAATGGTGGCAGTGTCAGCGATGAAGAACTAGACCATATGCTATCACATATTGCTCCAAAGCCAGATATACCAACAAGTTTCTCAGATTGTGTAAGCACAGAAAAGAAGAGGTCTGAAAACGTCGAATCAATCCCAAGAATTGACGATTAGATTACTTCTTTTTATGAGCAATCATGTGATCTCTAATTGCCTTAGCTGCAATCCAATCTTCCCTCTCTTCATCAGAAACTGGAGTGAACTGTGGTATAGGAATTGGGCGCATCATCGAATCTATTGCAACCATGAAAAAGTAGCCATCACAAATTTCAGTCTTGGACCAATCTGATTTGTTCATTGCCCATGCTGTGACTCTTGCACACGCAGTCCTATTTGACGTGAAAACGATCTTTGCTGTTACTTCAATCAAGTCTCCCTGTCTTGCTGGCGCCTTGAATTCCAGTGTATCGATTGATATTGTTACGAATTCTCTGTGTGCGAATTTAGCGCATACAATACCTGCAGCCTTGTCCATAAGGGAGAGCAATCTACCTCCAAACAATGTGTTGTAGGCATTAGTGTCTTGAGGAAATACCTCTTCGATAAGGGTCACAGGTTCAGTACTGAAGGGTTCCATGTCTACTCCTACACACCTACCCATCTTCAACCCATGTGCAATATACCCATACTATCCTATGAATTGATGTGTTGTCGATTTCACGAGGTGATTATGTCGGGAGTCTGTGTCGCACTTGTTAGTGGCGGAATCGATTCTCCTGTTGCGGTTGCTCGAATGTTGATGAAAGGCTGGAAAATATACCCAGTTCATGCATCACAAGAACCCATCACTGGTCCAGGTCCTGAACAGAAAACGGTTGCCCTGCTTCGATATTTGCTAGATTTTGAGGGGCCGCTTGGAGATGCAGCCCGTGAAAATTTGTCAAGAGAGTTAGTGGTTGTACCTGTTGCTGAAAAGTTAGCATTGTTCACTGAAAAGTGGAATCACACTGAATATTTCATACACATGAAGAGACTGTTCAGTTCCATAGCAACAATCAGGGGTCACGAAATAGAAGCAACACATTTGCTCACGGGTGAGAATCTAGGGCAAGTTTCCAGCCAAACTTTGGGTAACCTTGGTGGTATTGAGATAGCATCAGACCTCATAACTCTTCGACCATTATTAGCATTCGATAAAGTGGATATAATGACGATGGCAAGGAATATTGGGACCTTGGAGATCAGTGAAGGTCCAGAGATTTGCGACGCCCTTGGTCCTAGTAAGCCAACGACTGTAGCAAACAAAGAGTGGCTCGAGAGGTCTGAAGAGAGGGTAGGTGGCTTGCAGCACCTTGCTAAGGATTGTTATTCAAAATTAAGAGTCGTAAATTTGTGAACCATTCGGGTCCCCCCCTAAAGGGGGGAACCCGTTTGCTCACACTCCCGTCGGTCTTTTATGCCGAACTTGCCTCCGTAGGCAAAGAGGGTAGCCCAATGAAAGACAATAAGAGCGCAATTACCGCTTTAGTATTCTCAGTTTTGATGATTATCTCACCTATGGCTGGAGCAGCAAATGTTAGCACATTCAGTGGCGGAGAAAGTGAGGTAACTGTCGAAGTCAGAGACGGTCCAGATTATACAAACATAGTAGACGGAACAGTAAATCTTCCATCAGGCGACACTGTGACTAGTGCTAGTGTGAAGATTTCAACCGACATGGCTACCCATGAAACCTACACAACAATCAACTCTGATAGCGCACAATATGTTTGGGATCCATTTTACAATAACCAACAAACTGAATTCTCCACACAAAGCGATTTTACTTACACAGAAGACACCGTGAGTCTAGTTAGCGGTGGCTACTCTACAGATTTTGAAAGAACAAACGGTGGATTCAGAGATGCAACCTCTCCTCCATTGATGACATCTCCTGGTTGGGAACATGGAACTCTAGGAGACGGATCTGTTCTCAATGACAATTGTAACACAGGTAACGAGTGTTGGGGTACAAACATGTACGATTTCGATAATGATTACACAACCGATGACAATGGGGCGTATTCAACAAGTTTGGTAACCCCTTCGATGGAAGTCGACCCGGGTGCTTTCATTGCTCGCTTCTCTAGTTGGCACGGCCTGCATTGGACACAAACCAACCCTGGTACCAACCCAACAAACACCTACCACGACTGTGGTTATGTTATGGTCAGAAACTCATCATCACCTAATAGCTTCCCACCTGTAGACCAGTTGTCTTCATGGAGTTACATTCCTTTCGACGTTGCTAATTCTTCTGGAGTAGGTTATGTGAATGGTTTGTATCCAATCGGGTTTGGAAATGGTAAGATTCAATCATGCGATGCACTATCAGGTACAGATTATGCACTAGGTGGAGAATCAACCCACCCGACCCTCAACCCTGACGGTTGGGCAGACATGGCAGTAAACCTGCAAGCTCATGCAGGAAAATATGTCCAAATGAAGTTCGTAATGAAGCACAATTCTGGTGCAGGTGCCCCTGAAAATACAACAATGCCTGGTTGGTTTATTGATGATTTCCGAATGGGTAACCCACTTCCCCAGTCCGGATGGATGACAGTGAAGGGATTCACTCCAAAGCAGAATCCAAATCCCGGTTTCCCTGATGGATATGGTATCTTGACATTAGAGCAAGAAACTACTCCAACCAACTCTCTAACGGTTACTGCTCTAAGAGGCGGAACAACTGAAGTTGTTATGGACAGAGACGGAAATCAAGTAACCAATCTTGAAGGGCCAATTATCGAACTGTGGGGCATCGATGCCTCTGAATATCCTGTAATCGACTTGCGATTTGATTTCGATACTGGGCAATACAAACTGTCCACAGCAGTTCTACATGGAATCACAATCGGAACCAGAATCGGAACAGGTCTCAATGATACTAACATTATCAGCAGTCCATCCATAATTGATGGCGTTTGGTACTCTCAAGGAGGTGCTGAACCAATAATTTACGAGCCATCAATTTTGGATTACTCTTTCAGCCCGCCTATTCCAAGAACTAAGTTCTCTCAGCCAATCGTTGGAGTTACACCGGTGGTAGTAGACAACTGTGCAGAGGCCGCAACCATCGAGTTGACTCTTAGAGACGAGACGATACAAAACGTAACCGTCGGACAAAAGTGGGTGCCTGATAGCCCAATATTTGGTTTCTCGTCAATTTTATTTTACGAGAATCCATGTGATATGTCAGAGTTGTGGTTTGACCTAGAATTCGGTCACAGTTCGACAGGAGTAGAAATCGATATTGCTAACGATGGCGATGTAGAGTGGGGAATGAATGAACCAGCATTTGGTGCATTCGGGCGCCAAACAACCTTTTGGGCAGGCGCAGTAGATGGTGTCAACTATGGCATGGATAATTCAACGCTTACTCTGAATATTAATGGTGAAGCGACAGGCGCTGGGTTCATGTTACCAATTGGTTCAGAAATCAATTTGGCAGACGTAATTCTCTATGACAATACAGCGGGTGCATTCGACCTCTCACTTGTGGCAAGCGGTCAAGTTGCCGCGCTAGGTACTATGCCAAATCAGTCCATACTAGCACACGAGACAATGTATCCAAGAATCGCTTTCAAGGACGCCATTAACTCTCTGATGGACAACCCGTTACTACAAGCATCACACATTGATGCTTACGGTAACGAATGGGCAACTTTCCAGTTCAAGGTTTCAAACCAAAATGCATCTAGTGGTACACAGGTAAGTGTCGGAAACCTCGACATTGTGTACGAATGGGAAACAACACTCGGAGCTGCAGCGAACTTCGACCGAGAGTTGAATCAGGGTATTGCATTAGGTAGTGGTGCACAAGTTGCTGTACCGATTGCATTTAGTGGTGGCTCGGGAGGAGCAGTTATGCTCTCTGACCTCGCAATTAACACTGCATCCGGATATGACTCCTCTATTTCCATTACCGGTAACCCAACCGGTCTGTACCCTAACGGTGACATTATCGAAGTTAAGTCAATTCACAGCATTGACTCCTCTACAAATGCGGCATTTGCAGAGGCAAGGCTGAGGATGGAATCCTCCAGTGGTCTAGTAGAGTTGTCTTTCTCAGAACTCTCACTATTCAATGAAGCGTATGATCCAGACAACTTAGTTACAATGGAATCTTCTTCTTACACCGAGGTTGGAGACGAAATGCATGTTACCTGGAGATTCAGAGTGAACACTGCATGGGAAGATACCCCTGAACTGAGAATTTATGCAAATTTGATTGCAGACAATGGAGTCAACGGTTTACCGGGCGCAGTTGTTCTCGCTCCAGCGAATGGAAATGCTATTGAAAACGATGCTTTGATTTCCGCATTTGAGTTGAGAAATGATGCAGGTGACTTACAGGATTTGACTGCAGCAACATCAAACCAAAACATCAACTTGATGGGAAGTATTAGACTCGAAGGCCTGGATGTTGCTCCAGATCCAACAGCCTACAATTTGTCTCTACAGCGCTGGGACGTGCAAACTGTAAACGGTACAGTTGTATCAGAGTGGATTGAAATTTCAAACAAATCTGGCGTAATCGGGGGCGACTTTGACTGGGATGTTGACCTAGGTTCAACAGCAGCAGGTCAAGCAACATACCGCTTCATGATTGACGGATATGAAGGCGGAGATACTCTGTGCCCTCCTGCACCAATAGTTGCAGATTCTGACTGTGCGATTCCTTTCAATCTATCAATCGATACTTATTCTCCTACGCTAATCAATATCTCTGTTCTGAAAGCATCGAATTTCGACCAGTCGATTTGGTCTAATTGGAGAAACCTAGTCGATGACACATGGGTTCTTCCAAACGCTCAGCAGAAGGTTAGAGTTCTTGCTCAGGACATACCTGAGCCTCCAACAACTCTAGACATGTACTACTGGGTCGAGTATGACCATGATGCAGACATGGACGGAATCGCAGACCCAGATGAGTATGCAATTTTGACACTATACAGCGACGGCAACCTACCTACTGCAAACTACACTGGAACCTTCAGCGATGATGCAAACAAGGGACAGGACCCACCAGGTAAGGTAAGCATCTACGTCGAGGGAACCGACATTGGTGGAAACCCAATCGACGGTGGAATGGCAGGCTTCGACAATGATTTGGTTACATATGTTTCAATGGATGCAAAGACTCCAAACATCAGAAATTTCTTCATTGAAGATTCAGATAGGAACCGCCTTCACAATCCAAGCGAAGGTGCTCCTTTCTACCAAGGACCTTGGAACATGACAATGTATGCTGGTAACCAGTACCATCTAATCGTGGAAGCTACCGATGAAAACGGATGGAGAGATATCAACTACTTCCAAATCGACCTAGGTCCAGATGACATGGTTGTCTACTACTCGCCAAGAAACGAAACAGCATGGACTGAATCTGATGACATTGAAATCATCGAGGCAGGCGATGACAGCGAAGGCCCACAGGTCCTAAGAATGGATGGCGGTCGTTTGATTGATCCATTCGAAGATGAGTTCTATCTAGACTTGCCAATCAGAATGAACTGGGACATTATTGGAATCGGTGGAGGTACCATGATTCCACAACTCAGAATCAAGGATATGGACAGAGACCCGTCTTTGATGAGTGAAAGCGGTGGCAGACACAAGCAGCGCTGGGTATACAGCGATGGAATCCAACTCGACTTCAGAAACGGAATAACCCCTTCATTCACAGACATGGATTATCCATATTCGCAAGATGTTGAGGTTGCTTTCGTCTTCCCAAGTGATACAATTCTGATGGAAGGACAATACGCCTATGTTGACGGAATTAACTTCGGAGTGTATGTTCTGCCTGAAGGTGAATTTACTGTTGAAATTACACGTCAAGAAGCAATGATGGATGGTAGTAAGGGATACTTCGCATATCCAGCTGGTGGTGCAGATGGCTCAAAGACAGATGGGCCAACTCTACATACAATCGATGGAGGCGCGTTTGCAATTAACATCACTGCTCCACCAATAAATAACGAGTACACCTACACATTCAGGTTGGTGGACCTACCTGATGGTGCAACAGACACAACCGCACAAATCTGTGATGGAAACAGTGCAAATGGTTGTGGTTCGTTCAAGATTAAGGTCGACGCAAGCCAACCGGAAATCGATGATGATTCATGGGAAGCAAGTTCTGGATTGAACGGAGAAGTCTTTGGTAACACAATGCCATCTTCAGCCCTTAACTGTGTGAACGTAGAGGCAGTTATCGAAGAGAACGCCGCACTAATTGCTGGTGAAGTCAACCTAATGTGGTCATATTACGTCGATGCTGACACCAATCAGACTTGGCCGGTATATGGTCAAAAGTTCGGCATAAACCCACTATCAGCTCCACTTGATTTGAAGATCCAGGGTGGAGATTACCTAGTGAGCGCAAACTGTGTAGATCTGTGGCCTGACCCTGTTAGCCCAACCCAGTCCCAACTTACTGGAATTGACATCGTGTTGTGGATTGAGGGCAGAGACTCTGCTGGATGGGAAATTGAAGCAGGTGGCCCTACTGTCGGATTAGATGGTATTGAGGGAGTCAGCGGAATTTATTCTAGCGACCCAATTCACAATTCTGAATACAGACTCGTTTACGAAGAGGCATCATTCAAGGTCATAGACGTTAGAATGACACCGAAGAGCCCAGAAGTTGGAGATACGCCAGAATTAGAAATCACTCTGAAGAATGATGGAACCAAGGATGGTAACATCACGCTTGAGATCCAGTCGGTTAAGGATGGTGGATTCCCAACAACTGAGTTAACCTTCACAACCGATGAAATCGCAATGGGTACAACTGAGAATATCTTCGTCACAGACCTTGAGGTATTTGGAAATCCAACCAGTGGTATGTACTTCATCATAGTTGATGCAGAATCAAATATGCCTTTGTGGAACGGCTCAGAATTCTCCAAATCATTCAACGTCGCTGAAGCATCTGACGATGGCGGATTCTTGTCCGGCTCGGGTATGCTGATAGTTATTGGATTAAGTACTCTAATTCTGATACTTCTCTTGGTAGTTGTTGTACTCGCTAGAAGAGGCTCCTCTGACGGCACTTACGAGTATGAATACGAGTACGAGGAAGAGGTCGACAAAGCGGTAGTTGACCTGCCAAGAGCAGGACCTCCATCCGCTGGACCGCCTGCAGCAAGCGTCGATCCAACCATGGCTGCAGCGATGGCTGAATTCCCACAGTGGGACCAAGCAACCATCCAAGGTTACTTCGACCAAGGCTGGGACATCGATAGCCTAAGAGATTGGGTAAACAACAATCAGTGATTCACTATGAATCTCGACTGGGACGATATCCACTGGAAGGACCCCGATGGCGGCACAATTGTGCTGCACGGCGTACTACCAACTGTGGTTTTACCAAACGCAATGAGGCCGCGCCTAAATTGGCACGGCTTGGGGATTATGGGCTCCAGCGAGGAAGTAGATGTTTGGGCTGAGGAAGAAAAAGCAGAGGCTGAAGACACTGGAATCAATTTGGACAGCGCAATTCTCAATGGAGGTTTGGATGGACTTTATCTCGAAATGCTCGCTTACGGCGTTGAAGGATTACAAGTTGGTAGATTCCCAGACCCTGAACCTAGAAGGCTCCACAAAGCAGCGGTCAACCACGATCGCCCAGTTTACTTCATCGAACCAGACATGGACGACGAAGAATGGGCAGAGTTCCTTGGTAAAGAAGCTAAAGCGATGACGAGGCCACTAAAACTTGCAAAGATAATATTCACATCAAGGCGATGGAGAAAAGGAATCAAGCGCATGCGGAAGCACGTGGTAGAGCAACCACCTAGAGAACCTGACGGCCTACAAGCAGCGAGTGCTCTTGCAGCAACCTGGTGGACATTGAACCGAGAAAATTCCGTTGAGGAATTGAACCAACAAAAGGATCTCAGGTTCGCCTCTCGATTACGTGGTGCTTTATCCAGTCTTAGAGATGTACATGGAGACGATGCGGTTCTGCTTGTACCTATTCAACAGGCATGGAGAGCGTCTATGTTATCCGCTCTGAAATCGTTACCTGGTGCAGAGAGTTCATTGCTTGGCGCTTCTTCGCATCAAGAGGAGGAGTGATTATGGCAGGTGCAAATAACATCGAAGTTCGTGTAGAGAACTTGCTTGCAAGGTTCACTCCAACACCCAGAGTAGACCTCGAGGAAGCCGTCGAGAGACTGGGTGGAGTCGTTAACGGCGATGTCATCATTAAGATGCTAGACAGGCCACGGGCAACGCTCATTATTGATTCCGAAGGAAGAATCGTTGTTCATGGAACCCACCGAATTGAGGCTGCACGTGCTGCTGCCAAAGAAATGCTCCTTAGAATGGGTAGAGATGATTCGGGACTTGTAACCGAACTCGGCCCTATTGTGGCATCATTTGACTTTGGGGAGCCTATTGCAATAGAAAATGTCAGGATGAACCTAGGAAGTGGCACTTCCTCTATGGATGAAAGACTAGGCTGCTTGAGGTTAAATGACACTAGGCACGATTTGGAGCTTTTGATTTGGCCTACTGGAAGGACGGTTGCTCTAAACGCTAGACACCCGAACATGGTAGCAATGTCTGCAGTACATTGGAAATCTAAGTTCGCAGACAAGAAATCGTTCAAGGCGTGATGGCATGGATTGGAAAGGGCCAATCCTGGACGACCATTTTCATCTAAACAGAGATGGTCGTTTTTTGGACGCAGCAAGAGACTTCCAAAGGGTTGGTGGAACCGATTTAGTATTGGTTCATTGTCCTGATTTTGCATCTCCTCCGGTGACAAGAGATGGCCATTCCGAAAGTTATGCAGATACGATTGCTATGGCGCAAGAAGTGCGAGATTTGGGTCTCGGAGTCAGAGTTATATTAGGACCACATCCTGCTGCATTCGCTCATCAATTTGATTCACTTGGGGAAAGAGCTGAAGAGAATTATTGGGATAGCATAGAGACTGCATTGCATTATGTCCACGAGGGCTTAGCCCACGGAATTGGAGAAGTTGGAAGACCTCATTGGCCAGTATCAGATGAAATTTGGAATCGCTCAAACAAATTGCTACAAGAAACCATGGAGTTAGCAGCAAGGGAAAACATTCCACTACAACTTCACGTCGAGGGGGAATCGGACCTAACCTATGGCGAGTTAGCACAAATGGCTGACAGAGCAGGTTTGGCAAGAGAAAAGTTGGTGAGGCACTACGCACCGCCACGAGTGGACGAATCATACACTCACGGCTTAACTCCTAGCGTTCTAGCAGGTAGTGGTTCAATCGAGGAATTGATGAGTACCTTTGAGTCTTCATCGCATGGTTTCATGCTTGAAACCGACTACATGGATGACCCGAGGAGACCAGGTGCAGTTCTAGGCCCTAAAACCGTGCCAAAGAGGACAAGGCAACTTCTTGAGGCAGGATTGGATGAGGAAATCCTGTACAACACACACGTTGACTTACCTGAGAGAATATACGGTGCGATTTAACCAAGACTTCATGACCTTGTTCATTTTCGGAAAGAGTGGTGGAAACATGAAAAGAGCGATATTCATCTCCGTTCTAATGTTGTTTTTACTAGTTCCAACCAACGTTGAAGCGCAGGGTGCCCCGATAGGCATTGAGATTGATTGTGACCAGTCTACAATCAATATCAATGTCCATCCTGAACAAAATCAACCGGTATCTGTTTCATGCACAGTGACAAACACGGGTTCCTTTGCTCAAGATATTAGCCTAGAAAGCGATGTAGAAGGAAACGACTTCTCATTAACACTTTCAGAGGATTCATTTGAACAAGTCGCTGCAGGTGAAGAAATGCCATTTACTGCTGTATTCGCAGCATCGCCTCGAATCGCTGTAACCACCGAGGATTTCACTATCACAGGTCGTGTCACAAGTTGGGGCATGGAGCCGGTAATGGTCCCATGGGGTCAGATGAATTCAACCGGTCAAATTGCAGGTACTGTGAACTCATTGCCATACTCTAGAATGGACTTGGAAGTCTCAAACCCGTCTGCCAGAAATATCGAGGCTGGGGAAGAGGCAGCAATTCAATTTACAATCTTTAATGATGGAAACAGAATCGACAACTTAGAGGTTCAAATTGTCAACCTTCAGGAACTGGAAGATGCAGGCTTCAAATTTGTCTCTGATCCTTTCTTTAGAGCAACAGTAAATCCAGGCTCATCTTCTGACCAAGGCGATATCATTTTGCAAGCACCTGACGAGGCTTCAAGCGAAATCTCAGTTCAGGTCGAACTCAGGGCTTTCTCAAGTCTAGACCCCGATGCAGAGCCTAGTGAGGTCTCAATAAGAGTCAACGTTGCTGCATCAAGTAGCGGTGGAGGCTCAATCGGTCTCGATGATATTGGTTCTATGAGCGAAGACAGCGTTGCAATAATTGCAATGGGTGTTGGTGGATTTATTGCAGTAATCTTCCTTCTTGTAATCATTTCAAGGCTTACCAAGAAAGCTGGAAAACAGAAAATTGCAGCAAAGGAAGCAAAGCGTGCTGCTAAGGCTGAAAAGAAGGCGACTAAAGCAGGTCGTAAGGCTAAGAAGAAGGCGGGATCCTCTAAGAAGCAAATCGCTGAAGAGATTGATGACGACTTAGATTTCGACGATCTAGATGATTTGGATGATGATTTTGATTTTGAGGATCTTTAGGCCGCAAATCGAAAAATCACAAACACCTGTTCAATAGGCTCTGTATCCTGTTTTTGATGAAAACAGTCATAGGCGTAATGGCATGGGTGACACCTACCCTAAGGGTAGGTGCCAAAGATGCTTGGTTTACAAGGTAAAGTTGCATTTGTTTTTGGAGTGGCGAGCGAAGACTCAATCGCATGGGCGATTTGTAAGAGTCTTGCAGAAGCTGGGGTGACGTTATACCTCGGTTATCAGAAGAGATTCATGTCAAGAGTTTTCCAACTCAAAGACAAACTTCCTGCAATCGCAGGATTCTATCCTTTAGATGTTGCATCAGATGCAGATACGAAGGAATTTTTCGATGCATTCAGTAAGGACAATCCTGGTCTGAAAGCAGACATCATGATTCATGCAATTGGATTTGCACCACGAGAATGTTTCGATAGACCGATTTTGTTTGTCGACGATGAAAGCATCAACACAGCATACACCATTTCTGCGAACTCACTTCAGCGTTGTCTGAAGTTTGCATTACCATACCTAAACCCCGGCTCTTCAACAATTACGCTAACCTATGCTGCATCGACTAGGCACGTTCCATCTTACGGAATCATGAGTATGGCAAAAGCGGCCCTTGAGTGCTGGACAAGAGAATTGGCTTGCCACCTTGGGCCAGAAGGACATCGCGTAAATTCGATTTCTAGCGGCCCAATAAGAACAATCGCAGCGAGCGGAATTCCCGGCTTTGAAAATATCTTGGACCACGTCGCAGCAAATTCTCCACTACGTCGCAATGTCACACAATCAGACGTTGCAGGGTGCACGACTTGGCTTGCAAGCCCTCTTTCCTCAGGTGTCACTGGACAGTGTATCCATGTTGATGCAGGGTATTCGATTACGATGGTACCACCGAGTATAATGGGTGAGTGATTTCATGTCGGTTACTACAGCAGACGGAAAGCAAGTCGATGGTTTGAATCAAGCACCCTTCGAACCGATTGCAGTAATCGGTATGGCCGCATTAATGCCCGATGCAACCTCTATTGACGAATTTTGGCAGAACATAATCGACGCGCATGTCTCGATTAAAGAGGTATCAAAGGACCGTTGGGACCCAGACATTTACTGGGAGAATGGTGCTCCTGGAAATGTAACAGAAGGCAAGACATACTCGAAAATTGGAGGCTTTGTCGAAGGCTATGAGTTCGATTGGAGGAGATGGAGACAGCCTCCCGGAACTCTTCCTCAAATAGACCCCTGCCAACTTTGGGCCGTGACTGTCTCGGCAGATGCAATCGATAATGCAGGTTATGGGGAAGGAGGAAAAACGCTAGACAGAGCGCGTACTGGCGTAATTTTTGCGAATGCACTGGGTGGAGAAAATCGTTCAGAATCCAATATCAGAGTCTACAGCGCAGAAATGCGTCAAATCGCAATCGACAACGGAGCAACACCCGAACAAGCCGACGCTATGGTTGAGAAAATGTGTGAGGGCACACCTCGCATAGATGAAGACACAATGCCAGGAGAATTGGCCAACGTCGTAAGTGGAAGAGTTGCCAACCTTCTCGACCTGCAAGGTCCAAATTACTCTACTGATGCAGCATGTGCATCATCAATGGCTGCATTACTGGATGCCTGTCGGTTATTGCAAACTAGGCAAGTCGATACTATGCTTGCAGGAGCAACCGATCGCTGCATGGAAGCTCCAACCTACGCGAAGTTTAGCGCAATTGGCGCCCTTTCACCTTCACACTCTACACCTTTCGATGCAAGAGCAAATGGCTTCGTTATGGGCGAAGGAGCGGGCGTTCTACTGCTAAAGCGCCTATCGGATGCAATTGATCATGGTGACGATATCAAAGCGGTAATCAGAGGCGTAGGAGGTTCATCTGACGGAAGAGGAAAGGGGATTACTGCACCTAGTCAAAGAGGTCAGGTTCAAGCGGTCAGCCGTGCATACGCTCAAGCTGGTTACGAACCTTCAACCGTTGAACTTGTTGAAGCACATGGGACTTCAACCAAAGTTGGAGATGCAACTGAATTGTCTACTCTTTCCCTACTTTGGAAGGGCCTAGATGGCGGCGACCATATCGCAGTTGGCTCGGTAAAAAGCCAAATTGGGCACCTGAAAGCGGCTGCCGGAATTGCGGGTATAATGAAAGCCTGTAACGCTGTTTATCACGCAACAATACCACCAAGCGCTGGTTTCGTAACTCCTAATCCAACTGTTGAATGGGACGAGATTCCATTCTTTGTTCCAACAAAAGCTCTGGATTGGGCAGAGCCAGAATCAAACCCTAGAAGGGCGGGAATATCCGCATTCGGGTTTGGTGGAACTAATTTCCACGTAACTCTTGAAGAATACGTTCCGGATTATCACGCAGAAATAGTTGAGGAATGGAGTGGTAGATGGGAGGCATATGCAGGCGTTTCAACATCCAGTTCTTCCAAGCCGTCATTGACACATAACGAACTAAAGGCGATAGAGGGCGGTTTGCTACTTTTGTCTGGAGAATCGGTTGATGCAGTCAAATCTAAGTTGTCTGCAATTTCATTCACCGGCTCTAATTTTGACGATGACCCGAAGGGGATGCGCCTCTCATTCACATTACCAGAGCACTGGTCCTACGATGTGAGCGATTCTGTAAGAATGGCGATTAGTGCAACCTCTTGGGCTGAGTTCAACAAACGAAAGGACCTGGCTCTAAAGGCGATGGATGATGCTGGGAAATGGGGCTTCTTGATGAGCCAAGGTATTCTAATTAGCGATCAGCAAGCAATGCCATCCCAAGCAAAGGTCGCCCACATGTATCCTGGCCAAGGCAGTCAATATGTTGGCATGACAAACGACTTGTCGGGAAGGTACTCTGGAGTTGGAGAAGTTTGGGCAAAAGCAGACGTGACTATGGTCGACGTTCTAGATGGAGAAACGCTTTCCTCATTCGTACTTCGTGAAAACCTCACCGTCGAGGAGAAAAAAGAAGCAGAACACAAACTCAAGCAAACAGAATATACTCAGCCAGCAATGTTAACCGCAGATTTAGCGATAGAGTCAGCGCTGAATGCGCACGGGCATCAACCGGACATGGTTGCAGGACACAGTCTTGGAGAATATGCTGCTTTGATGAGTGCGGGGATCTTAGATATGGATGGCGCTCTAAGAGCAGCCGCTGCACGTGGAACTGAAATGGGAAGCGTTGAGATTGACGACAAGGGATTGATGGCTAGTGTCACTGCTCCTTACGAGAGAATTGCAGAAATCATCGAAGAAGTAGATGGATATGTCATTGCAGCGAACAAGAACTCTCCGAAAATGACGGTGATTGCTGGTGAAACAGAACCGGTCAAAGCAGCAATGTCAAGGTTTGAGGCTGAAGGTTTCCAAACCGTTGCATTAGCAACGAGCCATGCATTCCATTCAAGAATAGTCGCTCCAGCAAACGAACCACTTCGAAGATTTCTCGAAGGACTTGAAATCAACTGGCCAAAGATTCCTATCACCAGTAACGTTGATGGCGGCTGGTATCCAATGGATGACGGTGGAGATTCCAAGACTGCTGTACTGTCAAAACTAGCACCTCAGATGGCATCAAGCGTAGAATGGACTTCACAAATCAATTCGATGTATGATGCTGGAGCTAGGATATTTTTGGAAGTAGGTCCAAAAAGAGCTCTAACGGTATTTGCCTCACAAATTTTGGAAGGAAAGCAAGCAATTCCAGTGATGACAAATCATCCCAAGGCAGGGGGAATAGCCACCTTCCTATCCGCACTAGGAACACTAGCACTAGCCGGACGCCCCCCAAATTGGCCAGGTCGCAATAGTCCGCATCTAACCGAAGCCTTCCGTGCCGGGCCAATCGAGGCTCAAGGTGGATCAAAGAAACCTGCAACACCACTTCGAGAGAGAAGTAAGCCACTTCCATCAAAGGGTGGCGAAGTTGTAACTCAAACCGTTGTAAAATCTAGTGATGCATATGTTGACCCTGATGCCGCAAAGAAGGCGCTAGTGGGAGAATTGATTGCTGCTCACACAGGTTACCCTGCCAAGTTCTGTCAAGGGAATGTCGACATGCGTGCAGTTCTAGGCATGAGTGATGACCAAATTCAGAGTGTAATCACAACAGTTCATGCTAGATGTAGTACTGACCCTGATTGGGACATTACAGTAGCAAAAACACCCGGGGACATCACAAGGTGGATTACCTCCGCTCCAGCAACACAGAGTAGGGCACGAGTCACAAAATTGGACGACAGAGCAGTCGACCCATACGTAGTTACTGGTATTTCTCTAGGTTTACCGGGTGGAGAAAGAGTATTCGATGAAGGCAACTTTGAGAAATTAGTTCGAGGAGAGACTTGCATTTCTGAGGTAAGCGATGAATACAAACAGAGACTGCTGGATAAGAACCTAGTTCGCTTAATCAAAGGTAGAGATGGCAGCGTAGGAATGGAGGCGGCAAAAGAATTCGGCGACATTCCACAGTTGGCGGGTGTCATGTCTTCATTCGATCCAGAGGAGGAATTTGGAATCGAGGCAAAGATTGCCGCAGCATGGGACATCACAACACAGTTAGCTTGCGCGTCTGGGTTGATTGCTCTCAAAGACGCAGGAATTCCTCTTACTCCTGTTGAGCAAGTTGGCAAGGGTGGGTTGAGATTAATCCGCTCATGGCAAATGCCAGCAGCATACAGGGACAGAACAGGTGTTGTATTCGCATCCTGTTTCGCTGGCCACCAGATGGCTGCAAAGCATGCAAAGTTGAACGGGGACGATGGAGAGGGCAGGTTCGACAGAAGGTATCTATTCCAAATTCTAAACATGGGTCATTCCCAGTTCGCACAGCATGTGGGTATTAGAGGGCCGAACACCACAATCAACCTTGCATGTGCCTCAGCAACCGCAGCATTCGGTGTTGCAGAGGATTGGCTATCAAATGACAGATGTGACAGAGTGGTAATCATCTCTGCAGACGATGTCACTGGCGATGATTTGTGGGAATGGATCGGTTCAGGGTTTGCCGCTAGCGGCGCAGCATCGACTAACAACGTGGTTGAAGAAACCGCTTTGCCTTTCGACAAGAGAAGAAATGGACTGATTCTAGGCATGGGAGCAGCAGCTTTCGTAGTTGAAAGAAAATCCGAGGCTGATGCCAGGGGTGTTCAACCTATGGCGGAAATACTCGGTAGCAGAATTTCGAATTCAGCATACCATGGCACTCGTTTAGATGTCGACCACGTAGCACAAACCGTAAACGAATTCGTAACTGAAATGGAAGAGCAATGGGGTCTTGATAGGCACCAAATGGCGCCCAATACGGTTTTCTTCTCTCATGAAACATACACACCTGCAAGAGGAGGTTCCGCCCAAGCAGAGGTCAAAGCATTGCGCGAGACATTTGGCCAAAGTGCGGACGCATTAGTAATTGCAAACACCAAAGGTTTCACCGGGCATCCGATGGGAGTTGGAATTGAAGATGCATCGATGTTCTATGGTTTGTTGACCGGTAGAATTCCACCGATTGCTAACCACAAAGAGGTTGACCCCGAGTTAGGAAATCTCAATCTGTCTAAAGGTGGAGATTATCCAAATCTGAAGTACGGAATGCGATTTGCCGCTGGTTTCGGTAGCCAAATCGGGCTTTCACTCGTAAGGAAATACGAATACACTGGAGATAGAATCGACAAGGCCAAGTTGCTTGCTTGGAATCAATCTCAAGCAGGCACTTCCAATCTCGAGTTACGCGTTTTGAAGAATAAATTGGTTGCTTATGTAGACGGAGAAAATAACCTGCACGGTGGAATACAGGGAGAGGATTATGCAACTCCGTCGGCGCAATCTTCTGCATCAGCACCTGTGGTCGCAGCACCTGTAATAGTAAAGCAAGAGCCAGAACCAGTTATCGAGCAGCCTAGCCCTGCTCCAACTTCAAAGGCTGCACCGGCACCTCCACCAACAGGAGATACAACGCAAATCGTAATTGAAGTGGTCGTAAACCACACAGGATATCCTGCAGACTTCGTCGAACTAGACCAAGATTTAGAAGGAGAGTTGGGAATTGATACAGTCAAACAGGCTGAAATCATGGCTGATATCCGTGCTAAGTTCGGACTGCCTGTTGATGAGGATTTCATTCTCTCGGATTATCCTACGCTAAATCACATGATTGCATACATTCACAAAATGCAGGGCGGAGAAGCACCTGTTGCCGTTGCAGCGCCTGTAGAGTCTGTGGAGCCAACACCTCCAGTTGAAGCACCTGTGCAAACACCTGTTGCAGAGGCAGTCACACCACAAGTTCAAACCTCTGGGGATGTATCTGAAATTCAACCAAAATTGATTGCAGTAGTTGTCAAACATACCGGATACCCTGAAGATTTCATTGAGATGGATCAAGACCTTGAAGGAGAATTAGGAATTGATACAGTAAAGCAAGCCGAAATCATGGGTGATGTTAGAGAAATATTCTCTTTGCCTGTGGACGAGGATTTCGTTCTATCCGAACATCCAACTCTCAATCACTTTGTTGATTACATTGTGAAAATGACGGGAGGTGCTCCTGCCACATCAACTGCGCCAGCGGTTATACCAACACCTGCAGAGCCTGAACCTGTAGCCGCTCCGCAGGCACCTGCACAGGCTGCGCCAGTTAGTGTAGTTAATTCGGGTGACACAGGTGACATTGAGCCCAAACTAATCGGCGTGGTTGTGAAGCACACAGGATATCCTGAAGACTTCATCGAAATGGACCAAGACCTTGAAGGAGAATTGGGAATCGATACCGTCAAGCAAGCAGAGATTATGGGCGACGTCAGAGAAATATTCTCTCTACCGGTAGACGAAGATTTCGTGCTATCGGACCATCCTACATTGAATCATTTCGTATCATATATTGTCAAGATGAAAGGTGGGAGTGAGCCTTCCGAGCCATCTACCTCAGTGGCTGCTTCAACCTCGCCGAAGCCAGTAGTTTCTGCTCAAACAAATGCACCAGAACCAAATGTGAAGGCAACTGCTACCAAGACACGCAGATGGCAAGTCGAAGTCGAACCGTGCCCTGCTGTAGCGGAAGGAATTCCGATTGGCGGAACAATCGTTCTAACTCAGGATAGCTGGGGAGTTGCAGATGCACTGGCAACTAGACTCTCAGCTAAGGGCCTATCAGTCGCAAAGGTCGGATTTGAATTCGGTGCGAAGTCGGTAACTGAGCAAGAAGAATTGTCCGGACATACATACAGAGCAGACCCAGGCAGCGAAGAACAAATCGCAGAAATCTGCTCGAGAATCTCAGGAGTAGGTGGAATCATTCACCTTGCCCCACTTTCCTTGACAGGCAGTTCATGGGAAAGCGAAGGAGCATCCAATCAAGTGAATTTAGCAGCACAATCTTGGTTTGGCCTACTGAAGGGACTTGATACCCAATTAGGTGCCCTATCCTCGGGAATCGTTGGTAGCGTATCTGCCCTGGATGGTAGGCACGGAAACCGAGGTGAGAGATTCAATTCCCTCGCTTGCGGAGCCAGCGGTGTAACGAAATCATATGCATTTGAGAGAGAAAACCTCCGATGTCGTGCACTCGATTTGCATCCTGAATTGATAATTGATGCCGATGCCGCTGCAGAGATTATCGAGAATGATATCCTCAATGCAGGTGGAGAAGTTGAAATTGGAATCGATAGAGATCTTCG
>JAYYDR010000050.1:0-17102 GCA_036160735.1 Thermoplasmatota archaeon | reverse complement strand
TGCCAGAGAAGAGTAGTCAACTTCAGCTTCTACCATCTCTATCTCGTCGACGTCCATCTGTGCGAGTTGTAATTTGCCAGATAGTTCATCGTTTACAGCGTGCCAGTAAGAGTATGCTTCGATGACCCAAATTCCTGATTCTCTTGTTCCGTTTCCGCTGCCCTTTACACCGCCGAACGGTAGGTGAGCTTCGGCTCCAGTGGTTGAGTTGTTAATTCCGGTCATACCAGCCTTAATTCCAGTCTTGAATCTGTATGCTTCAAGGCGATCATTGGTGTAAATCGCACTAGAAAGGCCGTATGGCGAAGCGTTTGCTAGGTGTAGAGCATGATCGAAGTCATCAGCCTTAACAACAGTTACAGCAGGACCGAATACTTCCTCGTGGAAACAGGTCATATCTTCTGTCACGTCTACATAGACGTGTGGCCACATGAACACACCACCTTCAGGGCTTCCTTGGAAATTTTCTGGAGTGTTTCCTGTGGTGATTCTTCCTTTACCCCACAGTTTCTTTGCACCATCTCCTTCTACCATTTCAATTCCCTTCAAGAAGTCTAAAGCGTACTTCTCAGAGAGCATCGAGCCGTAGAGAACATCCTCGTGCTTTAGAGAATCCCCGATTCTAGTGGTCTTGACCTTAGCCATGAATTTCTCCATGAACTCGTCGTAGATGTCCTTGTGCAATATCAGATTTCCAAGGCTAGTGCATCTTTGACCAGCAGTACCGAATCCACCCCAGTAAGCACCTGCGACTGCGTTGTCGATGTCTGCTGATGGCATTACTACTAGAGGGTTCTTTCCACCCAGTTCTAGACTGCAGGAAACCAAGTTCCTTCCACATACTTCACCGATTGCCTTACCGACTTCGGTGCTTCCTGTGAATGAGATTTTGTTGATTAGTCCTTCATCAACAGCGTCTACGATGTACTGTCCTGCTCCGCTTCCTTTACCGTGGACTAGGTTGATTACACCATCGGGTAACCCTGCCTGATGCATCACACGTGCAAGTGCAAAAGAGAGAAGAGGAGAGTCTTGTGGTGATTTCCAAACGCAAGTGTTTCCACAGATAATCGCTGGAATCATCTTCCAGAATGGAACTGCTGATGGGAAGTTGCACGCATTGATGATTCCACAAACTCCCAATGGTCTGCGGTAGGTGAAAAGTTCCTTGTCAGGTAATTCTGAATTCACTGTTTGGCCGTAAAGTCTGCGTCCTTCAGATTGGAAGAAAAGGCATGTATCAATTGCTTCTTGGATCTCTCCACCACATTCTTTGAGAGTCTTACCAATTTCACGAGCCTGAAGGCGAACTAAGTCGTCTTTGTATTCCATCAATAGCCGACCCATGTTGCCGATGATTTGACCTCTGGTCGGTGCTGGAGTTGCAGCCCAACCGGTCAAAGCAGCACGTGCTGAGGCGATTGCATCATGCACGTCGTCTCTTGTTGAGAGAGGGAATTCACCGAGTTCATCTGCAAGCACAGCAGGGTTTATGCTAAGGAATGTCGATCCATCCGATGCTAGTTTTAATTGTCCATTGATGATGTTGTAGCCTTTGATTTTAGGCAATCCATCTGGATTTGAGTTCTCCATCATTTCGAGTCCGGCTTCTAGAATGTGCGGCATGAACCTACGACTTAGATGCAGAACATGAATGCTTTCATGTGAGAAAATGCGTGAGTTAAAAGAGGTGATTTGCTGAAGAGGGATTACTCGGAGGGGTTTATCCATGTCTGGCAATGATGAAGATTCTATTTCCCTAAAGGTCTCAAAGGCTATACCAAGCGACGTTGGTCATGGACGTGCTCGCATCAGCGGCGAGAACGATTTAGACCTAAAGCCTGGAGACATTATCGAGATAAAAGGTGAGAACCGCTCCACCGCAGCGATATACTGGCGTAGCCGCCCGGAAGACTCCAAAATGGACATCATCAGAGTTGATGGTATCATACGAAAGAACGCAGGAGTAAGCCTTGGAGACAGGGTTACAGTTTCCAAAGTAGACGCAAAGGTCTGCACAAAACTAGTACTCTCCCCAGTAATGGCGAATAAGCAGAAAGTGAAGTTTGGTCCAGGAATCGAAGGCTTCGCTCGCAGAGGTCTAAACAAGAGGCCTGTTGTAGCAGGAGACAGAATATTCATTCCGGGAATGACACTCTTTGCCGAAGCACTACCTTTCGCAGTGCTACAAACCACTCCAAAAGGAATCGTCCAAGTCAACTCAGACACTGACATCGTAATCAAGGACGAAGCGATTGATGACGAAGATGTCGGTCAATCTCAGGGAATAACCTACGAAGACATCGGCGGTATTGGCAGCCAACTCCTAAAGGTTAGAGAGATGATTGAACTTCCTCTTAAGCACCCAGAGTTATTCCGCCGCTTGGGTATTGACCCCCCAAAGGGTGTTTTACTGCACGGCCCGCCAGGCACTGGGAAAACAATGATTGCAAAAGCGGTAGCGACCGAAACAAATGCTCACTTCACATCCATTAACGGACCAGAAATCATCTCGAAGTATTACGGAGAGTCCGAAAAGCAACTGCGAGAAATTTTCGATGAGGCTGCAAACAACGCACCTGCGATTGTCTTCGTAGACGAAATCGACTCAATTTGTCCAAAGCGTGAGGATGTAAGCGGTGAAGTTGAGCGCAGAGTTGTTGCGCAGATGCTTACTTTGATGGATGGGATGCAGGGGCGTGACAATGTCATCGTAATTGGTGCGACAAACCGTCGAGATGCAATGGACCCAGCATTGAGAAGACCAGGCAGATTCGATAGGGAAATCGAGATTGGTGTTCCTGACAGAGAAGGACGCAAGGAAATCCTTGATGTACACACTCGTCAAATGCCAATTGCGGATGATTTCGATGTTGACTGGGTTCTAGAAAACTCATACGGATTCGTAGGTGCAGATTTAGCTGCATTAGTTAGAGAATCAGCAATGAAGGCATTACGTAGATACCTCCCAGAAATCGATCTCGATGAGGAAACAATTCCTCCAGAAGTGCTTGAAAAGATGGAAGTTAGAATGGATGATTTCCGCCTTGCAATTAGAGAAATCGAGCCAAGTGCACTCAGAGAGATATATGTCGAAATCCCTGATGTTTCATGGGAGAGCGTTGGCGGTCTTTCCGAAATCAAAGACCGCTTGAAGGAAAGTGTAGAATGGCCGTTAACAAAGCCGGAATTATTCGAACACTTTGGTATCAAGCCACCACGAGGAATAGTGCTATTCGGTGCACCAGGTACCGGAAAAACCCTGCTAGCAAAGGCTATTGCTAACGAAGCAAAAGCCAACTTCATTTCAATCAAAGGCCCAGAGTTAATCTCAAAATGGGTCGGAGAATCAGAAAAGGCGATCAGAGAGATATTCAAGAAGGCTAAGCAGTCATCACCTTCGATTATTTTCCTCGATGAATTTGAATCGATTGCAGGTATGAGGTCATCCAATTCCCAATCCGGGGGCTCAGACGTTGCAAATCGTGTAGTTAACCAACTTCTAGCGAGTATGGATGGTGTTGAAAGTCTCGATGAGGTAATTATCGTAGCAGCGACAAATCGACCTGAGATGATTGACCCTGCTCTACTCAGAAGCGGAAGATTCGAGCGTGTTCTCCACGTTCCTCCACCAGACAAACCAGCGAGGGAGGCTATCATGAATATCCACTCTTCCGGCATGCCACTGTCAACTTTCTCGATGAAAGACATTCTAGGTGGGATGGACGGATTTACCGGTGCTGATATCGAAGCTGTATGCAGAGAAGCAGCACTTATTGCAATGCGTGCTGGAAAGAAGAAGGTCACAAAAGGCCACTTTGAAGATGCGATTTCTAGAGTCCGCCCAACGGTTACTCCAGAGATGCTAGAGTATTATTCAAAGATGGAAGAAAGATTGACCTCTGGATTATCAAATATCAAGAGGACACGAGATACAGGATACGGAATGGAATCGATGTAAAGTCGGTAATTCGCCGTATCATTGAAGAATCGTAACCCATTGCATCAAATGAAAGGAGTATTGGATTGCCATGTCTAGTTTCAGCGGAGAGTTCCTAAAACGATCTGTTGTAGACATTAACGGCGATTTATTCGGCCATCTGGTGGATATCGTAATTGAGCCTAGAAGTGGCGAAATAGCAGAGATTTTAGTCGAAGTAACTTCAGAAATCGACCTCTCTAAACTCCCTTGGCCGAGCGACGGGAGTGTTTGCCACGTACCAGCACAAGAAATATCCCAAATCGGTGCACGTATCGTGTTAAGACGCTGAGCAATTTATTATCATCAGCCCACAACCTTCTAAACCCAATGTGAGGGTCGGTTGTCTGTATCTTGTACTAGAGGTGTTAGATTGGACCAAAAACCGCGCATTAACAAAAGAAGATTATTTCTTCAGATTGCGTTTTGGTTTGTTCTCATAATGCTTCTATCAACAGTCATTTCCCAAGTTATCAATATCGGTAACAATGATGGCCAGTCTGCTTACGGCGATGATTGGGATGACATGTCTGCATTCCGCCAGGATATCAAAGACATGGGAATTGAAACAAAATCCCTAGTATCTTCTCCGCTACTTCTTGCTGATATTGAAGATCCAGCCAATACTACATTCATCATCGCTGGTGTAGAAAGAGATACACTTTCCTTGCCGCAATTCTCCTCAGATGGATTCCTTACTTTCGCATCAGAGGACGGTTATACGCCTGCAGAAGTTGATGCAATCAAGGAGTTCGTTTTCGCTGGTGGGGATGTTTTGGTAATGGATGACTTTGGTTACTCCTCATCAATCGCTGAGGCCTTTGGAGTGCGCTTCAAAGGAGTACAGTTGTATGACACAGTTTACGTTACAGAGTTGGATTACAACTTCGTGTGGATGTGTGTGCAAGAATCAGCCTGTGGTATGGACGGCACAAGTTTAGACCCAACGACGCTTGAGACCCACAATAGATGGTCCATCGAAGATAATGGAGCTCACATCTGCCAGATTTACAATGGAAGGGCTATGGCAAAATCCGATGCAGGAGTTTGTGAACAGCATTGGAAAGACGGGGTAATTGAATACAATTCCTCGTATCAAGTTCTTTTGAACAACATAACAGGAATAGACATCATTCCTAACGCAAAAACAGGTATGGGTGCTACTGAAGTAAGAGCCATGACTTCTGCTGAAGCCACAATCGACGTCAACGGAGACGGAGAGATTTGGGTTGGTTCAGAACAAACTTCGGAGACACCCGATTTATGGGGACAATTCAATTTATCAATCGAGGTTTGTATCTCACAAGATTGTAACTTTGTCCAAGGTGGTAGAATCACTTTCATTGCCGATGGTTCAGTTCTGACCAATGCTCTGTACGATTACGAAGGATACAACGACGGGGACTATGGAAAGGCGGACAAACCGATTCCAGCAAACGATAACCGCAAGTGGGCATTAGACTACATCGCAGATTCTCTAGTCTACTCAGAAGAGCCGGGAGAATCGGCTGATGTTCCTGAAGTTGCTTCAAATGCAATGGTAATCTTCGATGAGAGTCGTCACATACAGCCAAGTATCGCGTCAGAATCTTACAACACCATCTACTTCCTTCTGGTTTACTTCACTGGTGAAGGATTGGCAATGCTTCTTTTGTTCCTAATTCTATTCATAGCATTCGAAGGTGTACTACTCAAGAAGAAAGATCCAGAGCCTTGGAGACACGTTTTCAGTATTATTTACTATGGATTTGGAGATGCAAATCGATACACATATTATGCAAAATCGAACAAAATCAAACAGGTATTCCTCTCCAAAGTACGAAATCAGAATGGATTGACAAGAGAAGAATTTGATTCATTGCCAGCAAGAGAATTACAAGGCATGATTAACGACCCTGTGCTAGTTAAATTCGTCTTTGAAAACAAGAATTATTCATTGGAACAGACCGTTGCAATCGTGAAACGAATCAAGGTCTGGGGAAGAACCTAAGGTGATGTAAATGTGGACACGTAAAGCAGCATTCACATTCACTGGTGGAATCGCTTTGATTCTAATCGGAATGATGATTTCTAATCATCAGATGATGATTCTAGGTATTGCATTTATCGCCTTCATCGTAGTTAATTCGTGGGTTAGTGGACACGGTGACGTCGAAGTACAGAGGACGCTCTCTGCTGATAACCTGTACAAGGGAGATGATCTGTATGTCGAACTTCTAGTAACAAATCGTAGCAGAAGGAAAACACAACAGCTCGAGGTTTACGATAACGTTCCACACGAAATGAAACTCAGAAGCGGATTGAACCAGATGCGACTTAATCTGAAGCCTGGCGAAAGCGCAAGAATTCGCTACGTACTACGCTGTCCACTCAGAGGGCACTATTCGATAGGCCCAGTTTCACTGAGATACAGAAACACATTCAATCTGTCCGTCGATGAAATGTATGTTGACCACCACTCTGACATCATTATTTTCCCTCAAATTAGAGATGTCGAAGAAGCATTCATTCGTTCACGAACTGCAAAGATGTACACAGGTGCAACAACGTTGAGAACACCGGGGCCCGGTACAGAATTCTATTCGCTGAGAGAGTATGTTCCAGGAGACCCGTTCAAGAATATCAATTGGAAGGCATTTGCTAGAACAGGAGACCTGATGATTAACGAAAAGTGTAGAGATGCTGTAACAGACCTATACATAATTCTCGATAGTAGAGATATCCAAAGGATTGGTACGGTTCTCAAGAATCCATTAGAGATGGGTACGGTTGCTGCAGCAAGCCTTGCATCCTTCTTCCTCAAGAGGCGTGATTCGGTTTCTCTAACGATATATGATGAGAAATTGTCGTTCTTACCTCCAGACACAGGTGACAAGCAGTACTTCAAGATCCTTTCATCACTTGCTGGCGTAGCACCTAGGGGCACAATGCCACTACAGGCTGTAACAAACAGCCTTGCAGCTAGATTCAGCAGGGGCAGTCCAGTATTCATCATCTCATCATGTGAAGGTGATGGGACAGTACCTTCAGCAGTTAGGGACCTCGTCGGAAGAGGTCACGAAGTCACAGTCCTTTCACCATCTTCAATAGACTTTGAAAGATTGGTCAGCCGTATTCCTAGAATGTCTTACGAGGTTCTCAAATTGGAAAGGCAGAACAGACTTACTTCCTTGGCAGGATTCGGCAGCCAAGTGATAGATTGGATGCCGGATATGGACCTGTCACAAGCGCTATTGCAGGTTAGGGGATATTGAGGTGAGATAATGGCAGGAGAAGTCACACCCCAAGCAGAAGGCGCAAGGTCGCTACACTTGCGACAATTACGTATCCAATGGCAAATTGTGACACTACAAGTTCTTGCCACACTGGCATTAGTTTGGATGTACCTAGAAGTGGTTTCCACCTATGTTGTAGGGAGTATTGACCACACCCAGTTATTCGATACAATCGAGAAAGGAATCGGTACCGAATTGCCTCTTGCAGATTGGTTGACAGGAAGCAGCAGTGATGGTTTGGCTAGATTCTATGTTCCTCTTGGGCTTGGATTGGGTCTTGGTGGCGCCATGGCTATCCTTGCGTTCCAAACTCCTAAGTTCCAACAGAGAGTCAAACTTGGTTTCATCCTAACCATGATAGTAGTACTAGCAGGAAGATTCACTCTGGGATATGTTTGGCAACTAATAGACGATGGTTGGAGTGCACCTGGTAATGATGTTTTGAAGCTCTTGGAATGGCCTCTGCTAATGATGCTATCATTCATAATTTTGACATTCTATCTACTTCCAATCATTACGGGAACAAGAGGTATCTGGGGCTTATCTCGCAGAGGCGTAGCATGGGCAATTGGATTCACTTTACTCTTCTTGGGAATACACGCAATACTCACCTTCCCACTCATAAGGTCTCAACTGGGTAGTTATGGTACACAATTGACTACACTGGAAATAATTGTATCAGAACCAACTGTCTTTGGCCTTGTTACAGAAGAGCAATTTTCACTTATTCTAATCGCATGTTTGATGATGGTTTTCCAAGAATCAGCATTCGGTGTAATCAGACAACTTGAGTATGCATATCGTCTTCCAGAGTCTTGTAAGAGAGATCCTGAGTATGTCGCACAAATGGATAACTTGCTAAACGGTCACATCCGCCACACTGCAGTTTTCCTCTCACTAACAGTTGTTACAACTACCGTTGCACTAGGCTTCCACTCTGTTTTACTCGATTGGGTTGAAGGAATAACAGGTTCTCAGTGGGCATCACAGGTCAGCGAGTCAATCGAATTGACATTGACTTATGGTTTGGTCATCTCTGCACTACTCTTCCTTGGAATCATGGCATTAATGCGATTTGTTGTACCTTGGCAAAGAGTCTGGGGACTTGTTGAATCAACATTCTCTAGCAGAGATTAATCACTTTGACAGTGTCGATTGGATAACCCTTCCAATACCTTCCATCAAGAATAAAATGGCAAGTGGTAGGCCACACAGCCGAGTAAGGAGTAAAGCCGCTCCGGACATATGTTCTCCAAGTGCATAACCGGCGTAAATTCCGGACGCAATAATTAGAACGAAAACCAGTTTCTCGATCCAGAGTGGATAAACTGAGCCCATTTTATCGCCTCATAGGTCGATTCCGTCTAGAGACTCTTCTAACTCATCCAAAGCGGAGTCGGTGAAATTTTCGACGTCTACAGGGTCTGTTTTCCTCGCCCATCTAGCATCTAGTCTTGCGAGTTCTTCCTCTAGTGTAGCCCTTTCATCATCATGGGACATCTTCAATTCTGTTTGAGAAATTACTTCGGTTTCCTCTTCAACCGGCGTTGTGAGTTCTTGCCATTCTTCAGTAATTTCACTTACCTCAGTTGAAACAGCGACCTCTTCATCGATTAACTCGCCTTTCATTTCCTCTAGAGCATTCTCATTTACTGGTGCTCTTTCACCTGCTGGCACACTATCTCTTTCGAATGGCAGAAGACCTTCTCTCTTGAAATCCCACAGAGCACCGCGAACTTCACCATTTACGAAGCCACTAGCATCTAATTGTGTGAGTAATTCCTCAAGTGCACTTGTTGTACTCTCAAGTTTTACCGCAGACCCAGCATCACGCATGTCCGCCTCCAGATGTATGTCATCCAGTGCTTTCTGAATAAGTAAACGAGTTTCTCTTGCTAAAACCGGTAGAGATTCTGGTCTGCGTGTGTTAACCATCAATGCTTGAACCTGCTCGGATGGTGCACCGAGTTTTTCCAGTTGCTCTAGCACGTTTCTGATTCTACGTAGCATTGTTACAGAGCGGTCATAATCCTCTAACAAGTTCTCTAGATCAAGAACTAGACTGGTTACAGTTTCACCCAATTGGTGTTCTAATCTCTGTTGGACGGACCATCTTGCTAGGCCTCTAACTGCACCTGCAGTTTGTGGTACCTGCCTCTCTAGCAGTGACATTACTTCGTTGGATAGCAAGTGGCGTGGTGTGGTTGCTACGTGGTCGACACAACCCTGGATGACCTGTAGTGCCCTCTCGACAGCACGGTCGAGAAGTGAGACGGAATAGCCTAGGGTTCTAGCATGCTCAAGTCTTTCCAATACTGGCCCTAGTCCATCGAACTGTGCACCATCTTCCAATAGTGCTTGAGCAAGAGGCTCTTCGGAAAGTTTGGCACGGAGTAATTCTGCTTCCTTGATATCGGAAAGCGCTTCCTCATGGGCAACTGCTAGTGCTTCTGCTTGGTCTAGCAGAGTTGAAAGTTCAGCCTCGGCTTGCCCTCTTCTTGCTCCTAAATCACCCAATTCCTTGAGCACTTGGCGCCTTTCATCCATCAATTCTCTCATCTCAGATTGAATCATGGAAGCGCGATTTTCCTGTTCTGTGAGCCTTATTCGGTCATCTTGAGTTCTTTCACTTGCGGCCCTTGCCTCAGTTTGGATTTGCTTGAGGTTCATTTGAGCCTGGTTGATTTTTGATTCTAATTCTGAAAGTTCGCCTTGAGCTCTGCGGTGTCTATCTCGAGTCGCCTCAACCTGTTCCTCAATCATTCTCTGGCGGCGTTGGTCGTCCTCAATCCTCGACCTAATGCTGGATAGAGTCGCTGAATGAGAATCGATGTCGCTAGATAGTGCGGCCTCCTTTGTAGCCATTTCCTCAATCTTTGCTGATAACTCTGAACTTTGTCTGCTGTCTCCTAAGATTCTAGCGAGTTCGACTGCTCGCTCGCTTAATTGATGCTCTAATTCGTTAATTCTCTTGGACAGTCTGTCACTTCTTGCTTCAGAATTTTCAGCTGTGGCTTGTGCAGCAGATAAGTCGAGTTGTAACTGGTCTATGGTGCGATTGTAAGATGCAATCTTTTCCTGAACATCCGCCGCCTGTCTATTTGCTTCATTGGCGTTGACTTTAGCAGCGCTTTCCGATTGTTGAGCAGACTCTAGAGCAACAGTTAGCGCAGCAATCTCTTGCTTAGCGTTTGACAGCTTAAGTTCAGATTTCTCTAACTTCCTTCTTAGTCCATCATCGATTCCCGATGACTTCTCAATTGTTGCAAGCCCTTCTGATGGGATTGCAATCTTGATTGCAAATTCAAAGCGAGTTCTTTCTTTCTTCAGTTTCTGCAAACCAATTTCAAATCCGTACAGTTGGTCTAGCATTTGTTTTAGCAAAACCTGCCTTGATTCAGAGCGGGTTCTAGTTGTGGCTAACTCATCACAGAATTGCCCAAGGTTGAAATCGATTACATTTCCAGATTCAGGTCCAAGGATTGTGCCAACAGGTAGCCTGTGTAATGCCAGCACTCTTCGAGATTCACAAAGCATGTTTACAGCTTCTACAACCTTCGTTTGGCCAGGAGCTTGCATTGCCACCGGTATTCCTTTCACAAGGGCAATGCGTATTGCCTTGGAGGATTTTCCAGCGGTTAAATGTCCGGTCAAACCTTCCTCAACCGCTGTCGTCAACATAGACAGAACAGCATCGGTCCCACCTCTGCCTTCTCGAATTACGTGTCCATCTGTTAACGCCTCTCCATGTGCGCCCATCGCATCGATCTGGCCATCCATCAAAGCCGCAATTTGATTGATGAGTCGGCTATGGTCCACATCGGCCTCAGTCCACACAGCAAGAGCAACCTCCCCTGCTTCAGCGAGGAGTAGTGAACCATCGCCAGTGTGCAGTGTCCAATGACCTGCTCCTTCAAGTCCTAAGTCGCTGGCCATGGCCTTTCTGCCTGCAAGAGTCTCACCAACTTGTGCTGCTAACATGTCTGCAGGGGATGGTAGATCTCCAGCATCGTCGATTAGCATTCCTGAATCAACCGCAATACCGCCTCTAACTTCAGGCCGCAGAATCAACTGAGATAGTACAGCGGAAAGATCTCTTGAAAGCAACCTTTCTAGCGAATCCCCTGCGCCAATAAGTCCTCTCATGTCTGCAGCGTGCTCAAATGCCTCTGGGATGACCTCTGCAACAGATCCTAGTGCGGATTGAGTCCAAACCTTTGCAATCAAGCGATGTTGCTCCATTTCGAGGGTTTCAAGCCTGTCTTTAGCAGCCTTTCCACAGAGCAGAACTTTGCCTTTTGCGGGCTCTGCTATCCATCCGACAACACGTCCAGCGCGGATTATGCGATGGCCGCTTGCAGTTGACCTGCGACCTAGATATGTCGTAACCGAACCGTTTTCGAACGGTAGGATTGAACCATCGCTTACATCGATTTCATCGTCAACTGGCATTCCATATGGTAGATCGAACATGTCCATCACCTCATCAATGAGTTCAGCATGTCTACATCACATTCGACGGCGTGTCTCCACCTTGCGATTCTGCCACCCTTTTTCCCAGAGATTACGATGCTTGCGTCCTCGTTTATTCGAGTTAGGAGGTACAAGCCATCTCCCTCTGACCAGAATTCCAAGCCTCTGCCAACACTCTCGTTTGACTCGAGCTTATCCAACGCTTGGATTAACTGGGTGGCGTGTTCAACGTCTGGTGCACGACCTCTTTTTCCAACCGCTGCAATCAAGCCCTCTCGTCGTGAAACGACGTATGCTTGGTCTGCACCCGGAAGGGCAGAGAAACCGGTCAAAATGCGTTGCATCATGTGCGCTCAAATTGGTGCAGGTTGAAAACGGCTTCAAGAAGTTTGGCTTTTCAAAACGCCCGTAGGGCGGTTTGTGGGGTTGTTTGATTTCGCCAACTCCTTTTTCATATGACAGCATTCAGTATGCTAATATTCTAATTGAAAATTTAATTTTTTAATTGCAAAATTTTACCGGCGAGATGAAGTCGAGAACCTCTTGGAACGTCCATGGCCGAACTCTTTGATGTTCCGAGTTGTGACAAATGTCGCAATCCGGCTATTCATCACCAAGTTTACTCCGGCCGTATGATGTGTGGAGCACACCTTGCTGACAGTGTTAGGAAGAAGGCATCTAAGGCTCTTCGCCAACAACTTGTTTTGCCCAAAGGTGAGCACACGACAATTTTAGTTGCTATATCTGGCGGAAAGGATTCAGCGGTACTGCTTGAAAGAATCCATGAGAATTTGGGTCAGAGAAGAGATGTCACTATCATCGGCGGATGCGTTGACGAGGGCATAGAGGGTTACAGGCCTCCTTCTCTTGAGTGCGCAAGAGAACTGTGTGAAGATTTGGGGATAAGGTTCGAAACGGTTTCTTACCCTGAACTAGGATTCAAGGAAATGGATGAAGTCGTTGAAAAGATAGTTTCAATGGAGGAAAAGAAAGCACCCTGTTCTTATTGTGGTGTCTTCAGGCGCCAGGGGATAAATCACCTTGCAGACCGGGTCGGTGCTGACGTCATTGCTCTGGGCCACAACTTAGATGACATGGCTCAAACGATCATGATGAATATGCAAAATGGCGACTTGGAAAGAACACTAAGACTTGCTCCACACACTAGCACTCCTTTGGAGGGCATGGTTCCAAGAATCGTTCCACTACGATGGATTCCAGAACAAGAAATTCATCTTTACGCACTACATCGTGGATTGCCAATACACCATGAGGAATGCCCGCATGGTGAAGGAGCATTGCGATTTAGGCATAGAGAAACCGTAGCAATGATGGAAGCAGATGTTCCAGGAACTAGACACGGTTTACTTCGGATGGCTGACGACGTGAAAAAGTTGCACGCATTGGCTGACGGCGGATTCCGAACTGCCAAGGCGGTTAATTGCCCAGAATGCGGCCAAATTTGTAGTGGTCAAATTTGCAAAGCTTGCGAAATGAAGAATCAGATGCAGTGATCAAACTCTTCTGCGCAACCTTTCCATGAAACCATCGGCCAAACCTAGTGATTCTAGAGCCTCATCGATACGTCCGGCTTTATGTGCTTCAGATGCTAGTGCGATTGCCTCTTCAGCAGACTTTCTATCATCGTCATCGAGTTTTATTCCGCTCGCATCACATTGATTCCGCAGGACATTCCACTCATCTAGGACGTATTCTAGTAATTCATTTGCTTCATCACTAGCCTTGCCTTCAGCGTCTAAGTCTTTTGTCAGTCTCTCAAGTAAGGTTGCAGCATGAGTCCATTCAAGGTCATCTGCACATGATTCAATCTCTGCCAGTCTGTCATCCCAATCTTTTGCATCCTCTCTATCTGACCATCGAGAGACCAAGTGCACTTTTTGTCTCAGTGCTCTCCTAACGTCATCCATAGCTTCTCTTTCAGAATTGATTTCTCTTACAATACCATCTGCCAGCCCCTTTGCTTGGGAGGAATTACCTTGTTCAAGTGCGTCTTCAGCACTTTCTAATCGCTCTTCAAGAAGTGATTTGTTAATTCCATCTGCGGCCTTGAGTTGCTTGGCAGCCTCAGCGACAGCAGCTTCGGCTGCGACCAATGCATCTCCCGACGCCGCAATTTGGTCTGGGATTACCATTGCAAATTCGTATGCTTTTTTCGGCTTCTCAGCATTGAGTTTCTTCTTGGCATCCGCTAAGATTTCCTCTAGATTTTCTTGTGAATGTTGTGATGCTGCCAACAACGCAGCACCTTCTCTGATTGCTTCTTCTGCCTTTTCCCACCATTCGATGATTTCATTTGCTCTTTGTTTTGCTTGACGGAATAATGCTTCACCCTCGCGCAGGCTACCTAGTTCAACTTCCCTCTGGCCCATTTCCCAAGCCTTTCTTGGTCTCTTTGCGACAGGTGCAATCTCTTCTGCTCTCTCAACAGAGTTCAATGAATCCGATTTGATTTCATCTACGTCGCCTGCTAGTGAGAGTGACCTTTCTATGTCCTCTTCTGCTTCGTTGAGTAATCTCATTCCCCACTCTGGTTCTCTGTGTCCTTCTTCTCTCGCTGTCATAATCAGGCTAGCAGCCTGGTCAACTGCAGCGCCCTGACTTCTTAGAATCAAAATTCTCTCTTCCAATTTGTTCAGTCTCGCATCAAACTGCTTTCTTAAGCCTCTTTGGTCATCATTACCAAACCAATCGCTAAGTACTAACAAAAGCCCTAATGCGCAAATACCAGTCTGGAAATAAGCAGATGTATCATCAAAACTCACCGTTGTAAGGAGGGAAGCAGATAGGACAAATCCTAGTACTCCCATCACCGACCTGAACTTCATGACAGCGACATCGCCTTGCAGTATCTCTCTACTTGTTGCAAAAAGAGCGTATGAGACAATCAAGAGGATTGACATACCAATTAACTCAGAAATACCACCTTCGAAGTTTGAAAGTGCGACCACGGCCAAAGGAAGCCATGCAACCGTTGCGATGATTCCGATTCTAGATCTGGATTTCTTATCCATTATTCCCAAGTCTTGCACAAATACTCCCCATGCAATGATAACCAATGCATACATTAGGTCAGAATTTAGTGAATTTCCTGCAATGCCTGATTTCAGAGTTGGCCAAGCTAACCAAACCGCAGCACTGAGCAGCATAAGTGCGGATAACCCAGCAAGTTTCTCGACCTTATCAAGACGAGATTTGGACTCAGCTTTGATTGCTTCATCCAAATCAACAAAGCCATCCATACCGCGCCCACCTGTGCTCTATCATATCAGAATCGCGGTTCATTGCGTGACCTAGCCCAAATAATCCCCAAAATACCTAGCGTTACGACAATGAATAATTCCAAACCACCAAAACCGATGCCGCTGTTGTATTCGCTAGTTGAATGCTTGACAACAGTCTGATTGGAATCATCTAGGTAGGATAGCTCTACAGAGAAGGTCTCAAACCAGTCCATGTCTACTTTCATGGTGACAATTGTGGTAGTAGTTTGTGAGAAACTCGAAGGTCCAATTATTGAATCGACACACACGTCATCACTACACAGAATGAACTCTGTTGTGCTTGCTCCATTATTCTGAACTGTGATCCAAAACTGGTTCTCTCCAGGTTCAATATCAGTTGTTGAAGATTGTATGTCAATAATCTCTAGACTCCTAGCGATCGGCGGAGCTATTGCAACACCAAAAGTCTGTCCTGCTAAATTACCATTCTCATCCAAACCTGCAACGTTGATTTCATGGTATCCTACGTCGAATTCTGGTAACTCCCAATGCTGTATCTCCGACCATGATAAATCGGTATATTGTTGTCCTAAAATATTAATTGAAAATTTGATTTTGTCAATTGAAGAATGGTCATCAAAACTTTGTGTCAAATTGAGTCTCAAAGAATCTCCTGGACGGGTTACAGATGGAGCTTCAATCCAATCTCCATCAGCATCTATTTTTTCTATTTCAGCAATAATTACTGGACCATTATTGTCGATTAATTTCACAGTCCAATTACCCGAGGTTGTGTGGCCGACATCATCAGTAATATCTGCAGCTAGCCAGTATTCTACCTGATTCCTTTGTTTGTGCCTCTCACTAATGTTATCGTAAACCGAATTAAGACTAGAATCAGCACTAAATGAGGTTTGGAGAAGTTTCCCGTTATACCACCAATCATCAGATTTGTTACTTGTCCAGTATACGTCTAAATCTCCGTCATGGTCGTCGCTAATATCTAATTCAAACTCAAAGTATCCCGGAGCAATTTCGATGACTTGATGTGTTGAATTTAGAATCGGGTACCCACCATCCAGAACTAGGGAAGTTGAAAACGACCCGTCTAATCCACCCTCGTCCGTGCAGGTAACAGATATCGGCAACAATGAGTCTCTTGGGAAAGTTGTTAGGTCAACCTCAAGATTAGACGTTGACCCTGAAATATTCCATTCACAGGCATGCGCTGAAAGCGGTGCATCATCGATTATTGCTGTGAAGTTGTACGATGTACTCTCCCAAGGCAACGCAGTATTTTCATCGATTGAAACAACAGGAGCACTATTTTGCCCTAATGTTATCGTGTAATATCCAGAAATCGAGGTTTCATCTCTTTGCAGAGTGAAATTGTTTGGTTCACCGTCAATCCACTCATTTAGCGGACTGGACAAGTATTGCCATCCGCCATCTGTAACAACAGTAAGTGGTGTTGATTGACGTATGTCGTTTTGGAATGGGACCTCGAGTCGTAATAGGTTGATGCTTGAGCGCTGGGCTGAAATTTCGGCCGACTCATTCCATCCCCAGTAACCGCTGGAGAAATCGATTTCTGAAACGATATTTAGATTTGAAAAAATCACTGCCGAATCATCGACAAAACAGCATAGAGAATGTTTGCCGTTGTAGTAGTTTATTGATTCAAGCAACGAGTTGAGTTCTGATACATCGCCCCCCAAGAATCGGTTTACTTGGCTTTCAACACCAGCACTAACCCCTGGCATGAAAGGTAGTCCAAGACCGGTGCTAAAGATGTGATTGGCATGCCAAATCCCTGTGATATTTTCATTTGGCTGCAGACTCGAAGTAAAGTTAATTTCAGCATAGCCATGCATTGCACTGGAGTTTAATTGTTCATTGAGCCATTCAGAGGTTGGGGGCCAAGTTGTGTACCCAATCGGTACCCCCTTGTCAAAAGCCCTTGCAGTCCATCCCCCTCCGTACTCACCGACGGTTATGTTTTGGTCTTGCCAAGCAACGACAGTCCCAGTTCCGGTATGCACCGCTTTTACCGTTATGTTTGAGGAATAATTTCCTTGGATTTCATAGGTAGTGGTAGCGTTTGGAATCGTAATGCTAGATTGGCTGTTCCTT
>JAYYDR010000049.1:0-3476 GCA_036160735.1 Thermoplasmatota archaeon | reverse complement strand
GGTGGAATGCTTGCAGGTGCTTTAGTCACAGGTGTTCTGCTTGCACTATTCATGGCAAACGCTGGTGGTGCATGGGACAACGCAAAGAAGGCTATCGAGCAAGGTCACATTGAAGGTGCAAAGAAGGGCGATGACGCTCACGATGCTGCTGTTATCGGTGACACAATCGGTGACCCATTCAAGGATACAAGCGGTCCAGCCCTAAACATTCTAATCAAGTTGATGAGCATCGTTGCGGTTGTAATCGCAAGCGGATTGGATGGCGGTTTACTGTTCTGAGCAGAAAACCCGCACAATCAAAAACAATTCAACAGTAGGGCAAAACATGCGAGCAACCCTTGCAGCCCTACTGTTGCTGATGCTTTCACTCAGTGGATGTATCAACACGGGTTCGGACTCCGGTGAGTTCTCTGTAGATGAGGTTGAAAAGCCTGGCTGGGAAGTTGGTGATTGGTGGTTGTACACCTTCGAAACCGCACAGTTTGGTGAGGATACTGCGAGGTTAGTTGTCACTGAGATCCAAGAAGATGAGGGTCTGTACATGCTTGGAATCAGTTCTGAGCGTGAGGCACAGAGGCACGCAGTTGTCAATCACAACCCGTTCTTGGGAAGAGTAACAATAGATTCTCTATCTGTATACGAAAATGGTGAGCCTCAACAAGTATTCAATTTCCCGTGGGAAGAAGGAGAGGAGTGGAGGTTTACTCTCCTCGGTGAATATTGGTCTGCTGAAACAACTGGCTCGTACCGAGGCATGCCTGTAGTTGAAGCAACCAGCAGTTATGGCCACACAATGGAGTACAGATTTGACGGCAGTCATGGATTCCTTGATTTCTTTGAGTGGAAAGATCAAGAGGGTAATCTGCTTTTCAGAATGTCATTAACTAGCACAGGAAATGATTACACGGGAGAAGTATGGTTCATACGAGCAACAGACCTGAAGGACAGATTATTCGAAGGGCCAATTGATGGCGAGGCCACTGACACGTTCATCGATGCAGGCCATCCGTCAGGTATCGACTTTGATTACTATGTCTTCTTCATTGACGCTTCTCTACCTCAGGGTGGAACAGGCACCCTATCTGTGAGAGATCACACCGGTAACAGCATTCTAACTAGAACATATACTGCTGGCACTCAATCGCAAGAATTGGCAACAATTCCTAGTCGTAGCGACGAATACACATTGGAAGTCACACTTACAGGTGGAGAGAGTACTATTCACTTCATGATTGCTGGTGGGATAGAGAACTACTGGGAACTGTGAGGTGGTATCTTGCCAACCCTGGTAATGATGCATGGAATGACCGGAACTTCAGAGATGATGAGGCCATTTGCAGAAAAGGTACTACCAGAGGGTTGGGATCTGTTAGTACCACAAGCAGAGTTTTCTCACCCAAACAGAGGTTACACTTGGTGGCGTTATGAAGGAGGAGATAATCCGGGACGTAGAATTCTAACTGCAAAGGAGTTGTCAGATGTTGATACATCACTACTGAAATTAGTCAATCAATTGCCGGATGACGAACTTGTTCTGGGAGGATTTAGTCAAGGTGGAGCAATGGCTCAGGAACTTCTACAATTCGACTTGGATATCAAAGGAATCATCGCGATTGGAACAAGAGTTGTTAGGCCTCTAGAATTGAAGTCTCGTTTGACTGAGATTGAGCAGAATAATTTGTTCTGGATGCATGGTGAATCCGACCATCGCGTTTCTCTTGAAGCTGGTTTGGAAATACCCGAATTATTCGAGCAAGCAGGATGGGAAGTACTCAGGATTCAGCACCACAAGGGGCACATGATTCCTATCGAATATCATGAAAACTTGAAGGATTGGCTCCAAAAACTGTAAAGTAAATTCTAATTGCAATTTTAAATTTTCAATTGGAAAATTTCGACCAAATTATTCTTTTTCCTCGGCATAAAAGATGCAATAAGTCTGAACAGACTAGGACCGATATGCCGACAGCAAAAGCTCCAGTAAGGATAGACTTGGCAGGTGGATGGTCAGATGCGCCACCCTTCTGTGAGCAGGTAGGTGGGGATGTTGTCAACATCGCAATCAATCATTATGCCCATGCAAATTTGAATGTCGATGAAAGCGGAAAACTCAGGGTAGAGTATACCTGTGATGTTCCGATCGGCAGCGGTTTGGGTACAACTGGAGCAATCAATGTAGCGCTATTGGCAGCAATCAAGGGAGCAGAGAACTCAGAAGAATTGGCATATCAATTTGAGAAACTATTGGGTAATCATGGCGGGCGCCAAGACCAATGGGCTGCACGATATGGTGGGATTCAACATCTGAAATTCATAGGAAAAGAAGTCGAGCGCGTTCATCTTGTACCGCCGCCATCATTCAATCGGTGGATAGAGAAACATCTGATCCTTGCTGATACGGGAATTCGTCATACTTCCGGCGACTTACACAGCGGTGTTTGGGCTAGGTACGAAGAAGTGCTTCCACATTTGATGGAGATTCGTCAAAGTGGCAGAGACATGGCTGCTGCAGTTCAAAGAGATGACCGATTCAGTGTGTGTGCAGCCATGAATGCATATACAGAAGCAGTAGGCAAACTCGACCCTGTTCTGAACGAACCCTATCTGATTCTGAAGGACATGCCAGAAGTCCTAGCCTGGAAGGGGATGGGAGCAGCAGCCGGTGGCTTCGTTGGTATAATTTCAAAAGACCCAGACGCGACCAAGGAACAAATTCCTTGGGAAATTTTGGAATGGAATATAGATAATGAAGGGCTAATCCTATCAAACTGATAACACAGAGTTTCAAAAAGGACTGGCTCAGCATAATTAGCATGAGTCGAGTTCTGAAAGACGCCCAAGCCTCTGAGTCTGACTTCATTGTATATTCTACAACTTTTTGCCCATACTGTGTCGCAGTAAAGCGTTTGTTGGATTCAAAAGGTCTTACTTATGATGAGTTCAATTTCGACCATGAACCTGATGCCAGATACGAGGTTGTAGCAGAAACAGGGCATCGAACAGTGCCAGTTGTAATCGATAATCGTGGTGAAAACCCTATGTTCATCGGCGGTTTTGATGAAACTCAGAAGTTTTTGCGTTAATCTGCATGCAGAAGGTATGCTGCGTTGATTAATGCAGCAAAACTAACCCAGGCGACATAAGGCCAAACGAGAAGTGAACCGTTTCTGTTACCTTCGTAAATCAAGTATGCATAACCAATAGTAAAAACAGCCATTATCACACATAGAATTGTGGATTGAAGGTATTTTGCATCATTAAAAACGCTGGGCCACATTAGATTTGCAATCATCTGTATTGCAAACAGTGCTATGGCTATATTCCTGTAATTTATGTCGCTGCGATTAGCTAAAGTTGTGTAGAAACTGATTGCTAGAGTAGTGTATAACACAGACCAAACTGGACCAATAATCCAGCCAGGTGGCTGAAAGAATGGTTCGTATTCGGAATTAAATGTCACAGCTTAACCTCAATAG
>JAYYDR010000048.1:0-22598 GCA_036160735.1 Thermoplasmatota archaeon | reverse complement strand
CCTGGTGCTCAAGCAGCAATCAGAGCTCTAACCCGTGCGGGAGTAACCGTTACTCGAATCGAAGATGTAACACCAATCGCTCACGATGGTACAAAGAAGAAGGGTGGCCGCAGAGGCCGCCGTGTCTGATTAGAAGAGGTGTCAAAAATGAAGGCAGAAGTTGTAGAAGGTTGGCCAAAGGACAACAAGATTAGAATCGTACTTTCCGATACTAACGCAGCCCAGGTAAACAGCCTACGCCGTGCAATCCTAGCGGATGTTCCAAAGATGGCAATCACAAAGGTAAGATTCGAACAGGGTGTAACCCAAGATAACAAGGGCGAAGTCATTGAATCAGTCAACGTGTTGCCTGATGAAGTTCTAGCACACAGGCTTGCTATGGTTCCAGTTCCAACATTCCTTGAAGAGTTCGTCTTCCCTGAAGATGACCCTAACAACGAGAACCTTCCAGAAGACCAGTGGGGTTCACCATTGTCTCAAATTATCTATCACCTATCAATAAGAGGACCTAACTCTGACTCAGCTGATGAAGTCAAGACTGTATATGCAGGAGACTTGAACGTCCTTGGAGAAACCAAGTTGCAAATCAAGGAAGAGCACAGCAAAATTCCATTGACAATCTTGTCAAAGGGACAGTACTTGGAACTCTATGCTTACGCAACCCTAGGTCGCGGCAGAGACCATGCAAAGTGGTGTCCTGCAGCAGCAGTAACTTTCCAACCAAGGCAAAAAGCAGTACTTGCTAAGCCAAAGAAAGCAAACGTCCTATTCGACCTAAACCTAACCTCAAGGTCCGGCCGTGCGATCAATTCCAAGTTGTTCACAAACAAGGAATGCACCGATGTAGACTCTGTTCTTGATTTGGAGAGAGCACTACAGCAAGTCGGATACGGTACAGGCCGCGAAGATGACTTCGATAACGCAATTGTAATGGAAGACATCGAGGGAGAATACGTATTCTCATTCGAATCAGACGGTTCAATGCCAGCAGAAGAAATCTTCAACAGAGCTTGTGAAGAACTAGTTTCTCGCTTTGAGAAGATTACTGGTGAAATCGACGCAGCATTCGCTTGAAGTCAAAATCCATCACCGGATTTAGCGAACCATCATGACCTATGGCGGTTAGCATTAGTCTAATGAGTGAAGTCACAGTACATGTCGGTGGGCATGTGACACTTCTCTTTTCGGTCAATTCAAAACAACTTTTAGCTAGAAATCAGGGTTCAAAAGGAGCAGGATTTTGTCTAGAAGACGGAGTAATATCAACTGTTAGAATCCTCAACGAAGGAACAGACAGAGTTTCTGTGCGCACCATGGATGGTGAGGTATTCGCAGAAGGCACTGACCTATATCTTGAGTTACTGAAATCGTTCAGAGATGTATTCAACATCGAGTCTGTGGTTGAAATCGAAGTCGAACTGGAATTGCCAATTTCACAAGGATTTGGCATGTCTGCTGCAGGTCTGCTAGCAACAAGTTTAGCGTTAGGAGAATTGTTTGACAGAGGTGATGAAGGCCAACTAGCAAGACTCGCTCATCGTATTGAAAGAAACATTTCTGGAGGTTTAGGAGATGTATTGGGGCTATGGGCTGGAGGATGTGAATTGAGAATAACACCCGGTAGCCCTCCGATTCCTGGTCAGGCTGTAGGATTTAGTGCAGATACACCTGCTTTGCTGGTTTGGGACCCAGAAGGCAAGAAGCATACCTCAAGTTACATCGATGATCGAGAATGGCAAGTCAAAATCAGTAATGCTGGCGAAGCAGCAGTAGAGCGATTGAAGAGACACGACTGGAATCCTTCAATATGGAACCTGTTACTGAAAGAAGCTGATAATTTTGCGATGCAGTCTGGCTTGCTTGAGGAAGTGGAAAGGGCAAATCTGTTCAGTGTAGTACTCGAGAATACAGATGATTCACTCAGCCCCCACTTGTGTATGTTGGGAACTTCTCTGATAATTGTTCCAACTCAATTAGGAAATGAGCCAGAATATAGTGAGATAGCAGCAAAATTGCGAAGTTTTGGACTAGGTGTAAGAGAAACTAGGATTCAGTAACCTGGTTTAGTGGTTCCAAATCCAGCGGTCCACAATCTAAGAGAACAGTACCTGGGATGTGTATATTTTCACAGAATCCGTGGCGGAAAACAAGTGCTCCTTGGCCCCAAGTATCTACATATCTGCCAGCCTGTTTGACAATTTTCTTCCTCTGAAAATTGACGTCTGCACCATAGAAGTGCTTTGCATCAATCCATGCGACAGGCTCTCCGTTGATTTCGACGTGGTCTAAGAATAACAAATCAGGTGTGTTTACAGGTCGACCATGTTCCTTCATTTGTTCCTTGACCATTTCTCCTTGTCTTCTAACGCGAACACCTTGGTCTTCAAACCAGTCAGCAAGAATATCTTCGAAGATGTCAGCCCGATAGTGAGTTTCAGATTGGTCAACGTTGCTTACCCGATCGGCTGCTTCCGCTTCTTCAAATTCTCTTCTTTCTCTTTCTTTGAATTTAGATGGCGCTCTCAAAGTTTCCTTAATTCGTGCTTTTGACCACCCCATCTCTTTGAGAATCAATCTGAAGATATTCATCGGTGGAAAATCAAATTTCTTTGATAGTTTAACTATTGTTGCCCCCTCTCTGTAAAGCCTGTAGAGGGCTTTACCTCTAGCTTGCAATTGACCGTGAGAGTAAACCGTTTTCTGTTGTAACATGGCGCTTCTGAGCGATAGTGCTTGGTCCAGAGTCATGTCCAAATCGTCAACCATTTGTCCAATTTCTGCCACTCTTTCATCTGAAAGCCAACCAAACTCTCCTTTCCTTACAACTTTGCCAGCAAGAATGGTTTCAGTTTTGAGTGAAACAGGATTGTTCTCCCACTCAAAACTGAAGTGCCCTGGAGTTGGCGTATCCTCTGGAATCCCTATCGGTAATGGTGATTGGTCGAATCGATTGTTTGCTGCATCCTTCGCTGATTTATCAAATTCGTAATGCCTTGCAATCAACTCACTTTTTGGCGGACCACCATGCGCTTTAGGCTTCTTTTTCGGTTTTCGTCGGCGGTTGCTACTGCCGCTACCGCCTTTGGCTGCCATATTTGGGTGCTAACGCCCACGTTCCATAGATACACCGGTTACTCTATCGACGACAAATCGGCTAGAAACTGCTCTGCTTGACTTTTCATGAATCCATTGATTTGCTTGGAAAAAACAGCAAGCAGAATCGAAACTTCACAATTAGCATGTACCTCAATGCCACCATCTTCTTGGTATAGGAATGTGATTGAAATCCTGAGATTTTTTAGTCCCTTAGCGATTGGTCTTTCGTTGCGACTTTGTCCCTCTCCAACCAATTCAATTTCGCAGTAGTTATCTCCTTCTCTAATTGAATTGACCAACCACTTTGTTTCAATTAAACTGCCTTTTACCATTTGAAAAACTGCGAGATGGTCGCCTTCATCCATAGATTCAGCTTTTGTTGCCAGCAGGTTCCTTGCATTGCTATTCCAATCCGGCCATTTGCTTGGGTTACGAAATGCTGCAAGTCCTTTTTTCACCTGCTGTGGGGGCATTGATTTCCTAGCGGTGTGAGTGAAAACTCTGCCCATGTTTTACCTAAGCAGAGCCTAAGAATTGAAATTTTGGACAAATCCATGATTTGAAGTGTATGATGTTGATGGGAATATATGCGTCGGACACTCTCATTTGGGCTAGTTTTTCTGATGCTATTGTCGCTAATGTCTGCTGTCGCCGGAGAAGACGAACCTTTGGGATGGGTTCAATCCGCGGGAGGTTTCGACGAGGATTACATTGCTGGACACGTTGTATTGAGCGATGGAAGTATAGTAATTGCAGGAGATTTTACCACCGCAATCATGTTCAATGACACTGGTCTAAACTCTGTTGGAATCAGTGGCGATAAGGATGCTTTCATCGCTACGATGAACACGACCGGGAATTGGACCGGTGCAATGAATTTCGGCAGTTCAGGGGATGACGGGATAAATGCGATTACTCTACACCCATCAGGAGATGTATTCGTAGTTGGATACTTCTGTTTCGGAACGGCTGGAGAGGCCTGTGAAATGACAGTTTCATCATTTACACTAAACAAGGAAGATGACAACGGCGAAGGCGATGCCTTTGTTGGAAGATTTTCGATTGTCAATGGTAATGCAACTCCCATTTGGTTGCGAACAATCTCTAACGACGCTGATTTGTCGGGATTCGATATTGAAGTGAGTCCAAACGGTGGCGTTACCGCAGGTATTTTCCACAGGGGAGATATTGAACTTGGTGATAATTTCGTTCCTGGATTAGATGGAATAAATCTTGGTATTTTCCACTATGATGAAAATGGAGCTATACAATGGACAAATGTCATTTCGAGCAAGGATAGCGTAGAGATGTTTGGAGGAATGTGTTATTCAGATGATGGATTCTTGCATATTGCAGGTACGTTCTACGGTTCATTAGATTATGTAGACACAGTGCAAGCACAAGGTGGAACTGACATTTTCGTCGTCCAAATAGCAGGAGATGGTAATTTCACTTGGACATCTTATGCAAATGGAGATGGGGAAGACTGGGCAAATGATTGCGCTGTTGATAGCACTGGGACAGTGCACGTTGTGGGACAAATCGAAGACACAGTCGATTTTGGCTTCGTCAGCGCTACCTCGAATGGCTGGATTGATTTATTCCATGCTACAATTTCCTCAGGAGGGGTTTGGGAAAGTGTGACTAATGCAGGAGGCCAGGGCTGGGAAAGTCTTGACAGATTAGTTATCGATGACAGAGATAATCTGATTGTTACAGGGACATACACTTCTCAGTTTACCCTGGGGGTGGACTTGCTCGCTGACTACGATTCGAACTGGGAAAAGAGAGACATTTTTGTTGCTCAAATAAGCGATTTAGGGCAATGGGACTGGGCGATTTCCGCAGGAGGGGACGGGGATGACTCACCAAAATCCCTCTCTTTCAGTCTCGATGACTCACCAATTATTGGAATGCAAATTCAAGGGACGGCAAATATGGGCCCATTTACAGCCACGTCTTCAGGATACAGTGACATAGCGCTCTGGAATTATGCGAGAGACCAAGACTCTGACGGCTTAACAGACGGACAAGACAACTGCCCAAGGGTTGCCAATCCCGACCAACAAGATACCGATGGAGACCTGTATGGTGACTCATGCGACGATGACGATGATGGCGACTCGGTAGCGGATGATTGGGATGATTGTAACCCGGGAGAGATGGATTGGATATCTTCTCCTTTCACAGACCATGATGGCGATGGCTGTAGAGACTTAACAGAAGATTTCGATGATGATGAAGATGGAATTTTCGACTATTATGACGTGTGTCCAAAAGGACCTGTTGGCTGGGTTTCAACCTTGGAAAACGACGAGAATCAAGATGGGTGTGAAGACGTTGACTCTGATGGAGATGGCTATGTGGACCAGTTGGACAAGTGCCCTTCAATAATCGACGACCAAGCAGATTTAGACGGCGATGGAATCGGCGATGCCTGTGAAAATGATACAGATGGTGACGAAATTGATGACCTTGTTGACAATTGTCCGTTGGACGGTTTTAGTTGGGTAAGTGCGCACGATATTGATCATGACCAAGATGGTTGTAGAGATGCAGATAGAGATGCAGATGATGACGGAGATAACGTTCTAGACCTCTCAGACCTTTGTCCAACGGGAGAAATCAACTGGAACTCATCTTTCGACCATGATAGCGATGGTTGTCACGATGATTATGAAGACACAGACGATGATTCGGATGGTATTATTGACTCGGAGGACTCTTGTCCTAGGGGTTACATTGGATTAGCCGGAGTGGGGATGGATGTTGACCAAGACGGTTGTATAGATTCAACGGAAGATGATGATGACGATAACGATGGAGTTATGGATGGAGATGACAAGTGTCGATACACTCCATCAGGATTGGATGTAGATTCGGAGGGTTGTTCAGGCGTACAACTTGACGACGACGGAGATGGTGTTCACAATCTCAACGACTTGTGTCCAGCAACTCCACCTGGAGATGTAGTCTCTTCCACGGGATGCACCGTCAAGACCAGTGATGAAGGGAAATCTAGTGAAGATAATGAAGAGACATCGCTCCTAATTTGGTTCTTATTTGGCATTGCAGGAGTTTTGGTTGCAATAGCAGCATACGTGACATTTAGGCCTGAATCGCCGAAGCCTAAATCCGTTCCAACGGTCGGTCAAAATTCTCCATCAACCGTAGACGATGGAGGGAGCGAGGGGGATAGCAGCACTGCTTCTTCCGACGTCAACCACTCCTGACTCAATGTCGATACTGGAGAGCCCGAGATCGCTACAGATGAATCCTGATGCAGCCGATAGAATGGCTCCTTCGTCTAGGTTTCCACAAATCATAGTCTTCTCTTCATCGGACCATTTGAAAATCTGCGGCAGCATACGCTTCCCCCAGAAGCCCATAATTTCCCCTTTGTTATCAGAGTTAACAAATGGTAATTCTGCTAGGATACCCGCAAATGCTTTGACGTTCCCTCCAGAATTTACGTGATTAATTGCAGCTATCGCCAGCTCTCTTTTCCACGGTCTCGAGGTATGAACTGTAGCGCTTTCTGGCTGCCCACCAATGTGCTTGACAGCCACCTTGGCGACCTTTCTTGCCTGTTCTAAGAATGACCTGAGGTAAGTTTCTGCCTCCAAGGCCGATTTTTCATCTGAGGTTAAATCAGCAGGTTTGGTAAATGTCCTTCCAGCAATGAGGTCACCATTGCCTGTAATCTTCCACCAGTCTTCGGCTAGGTGCGGTGTCGCAACTGAGATCATATGGCACCAAACATCGAGTATTTCTTTACCAATTTCTGGGTTTTCTCCACCTCTTCGTCTATACCAATTTAGGTCTTTGACAAGGTCGAAATGGCTGGCATCTACAGCACCTCTAAGGTCGTAACAATCCATCGCATTTTGCCATTGATTGTACCTTTGTTTCAATCTTGCAATCATCCACACATCGATTTCACTTGCTTGTCCTTGCCAATTTAGTATCGATTCAGGCATGCCATGAAGCTGAACCATTTGGCGATAGTTTGCCTCTAAAGCAGCATCGGACCAATCCATACCAGCGGTTGGATTTGCAGCGAATAGGATGAACAATCTGACAGTATCAGCACCGTATTTCTCAATCATTTCTTCAGGAGATACAGTGTTACCTAGGCTCTTACTCATCTTCGCACTTCTAGTTGATAGTGGCTCAGCGCAATGAGGGCAGGCTTGGTCTGTGTGGTCGACGTGCAGGGTAATCGCACAGGAATTACACCAAGGTGCTGACTTGTTTACCATGCCTTGACAAAGCAGTTCGTTGAATGGCTCGTCAATATTGTGCAGACCAATGTCTCGCAGAGCCTTAGTCCAGAATCTAGCGTAAATCAAATGCATTTGAGCGTGCTCTATTCCGCCGCAATAGAAATCCACATTCATCCAATGGTTTGCAACTTCGGGATTGAAAGAAACCCCATTTTGCATGGAATCAGTGTATCTCAGGAAGTACCATGATGAATCTACGAATGTATCCATAGTGTCTGTTTCCCGCTTTGCAGGGGTGCCACACTTCGGGCAGTCGACATTACAGAAGGAATCGCTAGTCTCCAAGGGGTTTCCTTTACCATCAAATATTACGTCTCTTGGCAATTCGACCGGAAGTTGCTCTTCAGGTACTGGTACAACCCCGCATGAAGGGCAGTGAATAATCGGTATTGGAGTTCCCCAATATCTCTGCCTGCTAATCAGCCATGGTCGAATTTTCCAGTTTACGGTTCCATTGCCTTTTCCTTGTTGTTCTAGAGCCTGGCAGACGGCGGTTTTTGCCTCATCACCATACAAGCCATCAAACCCTTCAAGACCAGAATTTACCATCCACCCTAGGTCACACTCGGCAGCATTCAATTCATCATTCGGACTTGACTCTTCATTCATTACAAGTACTCGCTTGATTGGAATATCGTATTTCTTTGCGAAATCAAAATCTCTCTCGTCGTGGCCAGGAACTGCCATTACAGCGCCGGTTCCATAAGATGCAATAACGAAATTACCAATCCAAATTGGAATTTTTTCACCAGTAAGGGGGTGTATCGCGAAAGAGCCGGTAGGAACTCCCTTTTTCTTTCCCATGTTTTTGATTCGGTCAAATTCACTCATGACCATTATTTCTCCGTGAAGAGATTTCCATTCGCTTTCATATTCGGTTCCTGCAACCAGTTTTTCTGCTAATTCATGTTCGGGAGCGAGGGTAAGGAAAGTTACCCCAAATAGTGTATCAGGCCTTGTTGTAAATACTCTAATTGTGTCATCATGGCCTTCTATTCCAAATTCGATTTCGGCACCTTCAGACCTTCCAATCCAATCTTGCTGGAGAGCCTTCACATTCTCAGGGAAATCGATAGTTTCTAAGCCATCAAGGAGTTCTTGTGCATATTCTGTTATGTTGAGGAACCACTGACTCATTTCTTTTTGAATTACAGGTCCGTTACATCTCCAGCATCTTCCTGCCTTTACTTGCTCATTGGCCAATACAGTGTCACAAGAGTTGCACCAGTTGACAGGCGCAAACTCCTGATATGCAAGGTCTCTTTCAAGGAATTTTAGGAAGAACCATTGATTCCAACGATAGTACTGTGGGTCATGGCTCTTCACCATTCGTCTCCAGTCATATGAGAAACCCATTCGCTTGATTTGTTCAGTGATGGATGCCATGTTCCTTTCAGTGATGTCGTGAGGATGACCACCTTCTGCAATCGCAGCATTCTCTGCAGGCATTCCAAATGAATCGAAACCCATAGGATACAATACATCGTATCCCATCAACCGCTTGTATCTTGCAACAGCATCCCCAATTGAATAATTTCTAACGTGTCCCATGTGCATTTTCCCAGATGGGTAAGGGTACATTTCTAGACAGTAGAATTTGGGATTGCCTTCATTAAATTCAACGTTGAAGATTCCCGCCTCGTCCCAGGCTTTCTGCCAAGACAACTCAGTATTTTGTGGAATGTAATCCGTCATCAAAACACCTCTTCGCCACACGGGACGAACCTTCGACATAAGTAATGGCCTTGAAACCATCTGCGAATCATAACTCTGTAGTCTCTAGTAGGAAGATTGCTTCTTTAGTCAAGCAATATCTGTTCTTTAAGCCAGATTTCTGTTTCAGGACTAGACCGTATTTTTGCAGTGTTCTTAGATGGTGGCTGACCAGTTGTTGAGATCTGTCGAGTCTGTGTGCTAACTCGGCCTGTGTCGGGAACTTCTTCATTTGCCCATCGTCATCCAATAATCTCAGAATCTTACCTTGTAGACTATTGGGGTCTGGTGATAGAGGTGGCATAGGGAGGTCCTGGTCTAAAACACCGGGGTGCAAATTTGATGTGTATGGATAAAATCTGACCAATCTACCATCTGCTCTTCTCCAAATCCTACCTTCATCTTCTAGTATCTTCAAGTGGTGTGTGATCTGCCCATTTGACATTTCCAGTGCCGCCATTAGCGCGCGGAAATGGCAACCCGGGTTTGCAGTTAAGTAACCCATCAGTCGCCCTCTCTGGTATCTCCCATCACTGGTTTCACTTGTACGGCCAACTAATCCAAGTAGCCACAAACCAGCACTCGTAGCAGGAATTCTCCATGACTCGTTGGTTGCAATACTTGCGACAAGCAAGGATAGTATTCCAGTACTTGCTACAGCGACTGTGATTGTTACGACAGTAGGACTGATCTGTTCTTCCGACGACTCTACAGGAGTTTCTGCAACGATTACAGTTTCTTGGTCCTCATCCTCGACTAGGAACTCTTCTATGTACACTTCTTTGATAGTGAATGACTGCGAAGAGAAATCAGAGCATTCGGGGGCAGGGTCTGAATTTTGGACGAGATACTCGCCAGTTGTCCCAACACGCGGTGCCCAGGATGCTAATCCTTGAGCTCCTGCCAGTGTAATGATTCCTTCATCCGGAGTGTTGAGTAACCAGCAAGTTCCCAAATCATTGGATGTAGCACTCCAGGTTCCAGAAATAATTCTAGAATCAACTTCTTCGACTACTTCTTCGACTACTTCTTGAGTTTCAGATTCGGTTTCTAATGGCCAAGAGAATGAAACTGTAGATTTGGTAATCGGTGCAGTTAGAGTTTCGAATGCAAGTGTAAATTCTCCTTCTCCATGTTGCGACATGTCCACGTCAAACGATTCTAATTCCATAGTCGTAAATCGTACTGTAATCGTTGAGTTGTATTCACATTGCGATAACAAACTGTCAATCTCTTGTCCATTTTTGTAAAGTGTTGAGAAAACCCCACACGAATTAAACCAAGTTAGGTCACTAGATACTAGACTCGATATCTCTGGGGATACTGTTAGCGTCTCATCCCCGCTGAATTCAGCGCTAATCGATAGAGTAGAATCTATGCAATAATCATCACGCTCTCTGAGAAGGTTGATGACTTCTGTTCCATACAAGTCGTGTTCAGGGATTTCCATAATCACAGTTAACTTACCTGGTGCTACATGACATCCGGCCATGTCGATAAAACTCCAGTCAGATTGTGAAAATATGCGGTCTGTCCCTGGTTCTATCAAGTATTCAACTTCTAGATTTGTACAGTCCTTACCAAATCTTGAGTCCATGACTACAGAGCCGCTTGAGTCAACGACCCAGATCTCGCCTAGGCAGCTGGTTTCAAAATCCAGAGAGACATCAGAACCCCCGTTATTTTTTAGTAAAATATCAGGGTTGAAAATTTCTAATTCTTCAAATTCCAAATCATTTTGTGATTGCAAGTCTAAGGTCATCTCTCCTAACGGGCCGCTGTTAACGCCTTGGTCGACATCTTCAATCGCTATGACTGTGATATCTTGACGGAGTTGTGAATCTCCAATTGAAACAGAGTACGTATTTTCACCAGCACTTAGTTCGACTGGAATTTGTGCAATCGTTACAACTTCCATTCCTCTAAGTGAAGTGGGTCCACAATCACCATGTAATTCGCTATTGATGACCAGTGCACAGTTTTGGAAATCTAGGTCCATATTTTCATTGAGTGTATTTGCTAAGCGAACTGTGAGAATACTTGGGGATGCTTCAGCATGTACTCCGTCTCTCGCAGTTGCAATAACTGTCATTTCCAATTCCTCAGGAATATCGATTGGAGTCTGGACGTGAATATCAACACTAGAAGTCAATCCTTCTCCTGCGATGAAATACTCCACTGTGTAATCTCCCGAGGGGACATATTCGCCATCTGAATCCCTAAGGTCCCAAGTTAGAGTATCCAAGATGGATTCTGAGTTTGCGCCAATATCTAGTCCTCTGCTCTGCCCAAGACAGTTGACTGTCCCGTCAATTAGTAATAGCTCATCACTCCATATTCGCAAGACTTCATTGCATGAAGGGTCTACAGTTATGCTTGTGGCATCTCCTTCATTGGAAATAATCCCTGAGACTGAGACAAGATCTCCTGATGAATACCATCCCTTTTCTGGAGCATCGACAAGCACCGAATTCAAGGTAACATTTCCTTGATTTGCAAAGGCGCTTGGAGCCATGGCTGCCAAAAGGCCAGCCAAAACAATAGCCAGCATTCGCTCCCTGCCCATGGTAAACCATGTACGTCATCCCTTAGAAGGGATGCGGTCCATCGGGTTGGTGAGCGAAGATGGCTGAATGCATACTCGAGACAGAAAAAATACTGGTTTATCAGGCGCAGTTGGGCGATTGGGACAATTTGAACCACCTACTTGTTTGTAAAAAAACAAACAAAGCTGCAATCATCGACCCGTTTTTCTCGGATTACTGGTTGAACTTCTGTAATTCACACGACTGGAACCTTGAACAGGTTTGGCTAACTCATTCACATTGGGATCATTCAAAAGGTGTCGAAGGGCTTCAGGACAGAGAGGTGTGGGTGCACGAAGATGAATCGAAAAGAGGATGGGACGGGCCATCAAACCAGGTTTGGTCAAATGAACCATTTTCCTCAATAGTCCATAAATTGGGAGAATTAGAAATTGAGGCTCATTGCACACCAGGTCACACGCCCGGCCACATGACTTTCATCGGCGAAGGAGTTGTTGTAAGTGGAGATTGTATGTTCCTCGGTCGTTGTGGAAGGACCGATTTATTCGGTGGAGATGTTGATGCGCAGAGGAAATCTTTGATTCATTTACGAAAGCGATTATTGAATCTACCAAGTGATTGGTTGGTTCTTCCAGGTCATCAATATCAGTTATCTGATGGAACAAATCCTACTTTCATTACAGTTAGGCAACTCCTATCTGATAATGAGGCTCTGAATGCACTAGACGATGACGAAGCTTGGAACAATTTAGATTTCTTAGCATTTGACGATAGTCTTGCAGAGAAAGCCCGCAGAGAAAGGGCTAGAGCCCAGAAGTCTTAATCAGAGTTCATCTAAACTCATCATGGTAGGAATGGCTTCTTGCTGTGCTTGTTGCTGCTGCATTTGGTGCTGCTGCCACTGAGGGACTTCAGCAGGAGGTTGCCAACCTAATTCCATGGCCTTAGCAGTATCGCCTTGAGAGACATAGTAATCTATCCATTCAAGCCTTCGTGCTTCCTCTTCTTGGAACATGGCATTAACTTTCATTTCCTCAGCACGGTTGTGTGCCGCCCTTCTTCGTCCGGCCTGCTTAGCGACCATTGCAACTGAAATCACCGCTAATAGGAATACCATTAAGCCCACTAAAATTAGAATTTCAGTACTTAGTCCACCCTCACCATCACCATCCGCTCCTGCAACGAAATCAGCATCAAATGCGTTAGGTATTCCATCATTGTCATGGTCTTCAAAGGAAGCACATTGCTCCTGTCCTCTGATTCCGGCACTGATTGAAGGATCATATGGACAGGGGTCTGTTTGGTCGGAAACACCGTCTTTATCGCTATCAGGGCAACCGAAATAATCGACATATGATTCACCATACTTGACATTACATTCATCCGGCTGCCATGAGCCTAATTTCTGATTGTCACCGTAGCCATCACCGTCAGTATCAGCCCACTGTGATGCTCTAAGCGGGAATGCATCTGGTAGTCTGCCTGTATTGTTGTCTCCAAACCCGTCACCATCGGTATCTGACCACTGACTTGGATCGAGAGGGAATGCATCTCCCCATTGTTCTCTAATCGTAATGAGATTTCCAACATCGCTTTCATCAGCGATTGTACTGTTCACCCAGCCATAGTTGTCGCCCCATCCATCGAGGTCGGTATCCTCCCACTGGAGAGGGTCATTGGGGAACATGTCATCTACATCTGCCCATGAATCGTTATCGGCATCAGGGCAGCCTTGCCTTGAATTGTTTGTACTTGTCCCAGCTTCGTCTGGGCACTCATCTCCGTTTGGAACCGCTTGGTTGTCTCCCCAACCATCACCGTCTTTGTCGGTTTGCTGATAGAAATCATCAGGGAATGCGTCGAACGGGTCGACGACTCCATCATTATCTGTATCGGGACAGCCTCTTGCTGCAGGTATTGTAGATTCACCATAAAGTTCTGGACATTGGTCACCATTGTTACCATCAATGTTGTCTCCATATCCATCACCGTCTGAGTCGCTCCATTGGGTTGGGTCATTAGGGAAGAAATCACCATTAGGAATGATTGGTCTGTCGCCGTAGCCATCGCCGTCACTATCCGCCCACTGGCTTGAATCATCAGGGAAAGCATCTGCATTGTTCCCGTCAGGGTTGTCACCGTAGTTGTCTCCATCCCTGTCTTCCCATTGAGTACCGTCGGTTGGGAATGGGTCGCCAGCATTAGACCATCCGTCACCATCAGCATCAGGACATCCTACCCTGTCAACTGAAGACGTTCCGTATTCTCCAGGGCATTCGTCAGGATCGTTGCCTGTGGTGTTATCACCGAATCCATCTCCATCGCTGTCCTTCCATTGAGTAGGGTCGTCGGGGAATGCGTCAGCATCTCCTGTTGGGTGTGCTGGCCAATCTGGAGTTGAGTCTGACCATCCATCTCCGTCAGTGTCTCTGCATCCTATTCTATCTTCGGTTGAATTGCCCCACGTATTTGGACAACCATCCGATAGTGGAGTGTTAGGCTCATCGCCAATCCAATCGCCGTCAGAATCAGCCCACTGGTATCTGAATAGCGGGAATTTGTCGACTTGAGTAGCAGCGGAATCATAGAGTCCGGGCCAACTTTCGTCAACATCAGAAGTTGAGGGGTCGTCGACAGGCCTAATCGCAGTCCAGGACGCATTGTCGTAGTTATCTCCCCATCCGTCACCGTCTGTGTCATTCCACTGAGTCGGATTCATCGGGAATGCGTCGCCTCTCTGGTTGATGTGAAGTTCAGTGAATTGTTGAACGTCATAGTAGTAATTATCACCATACCCGTCAGAGTCGGAGTCTACCCATTGTGTAACGTCGCTAGGGAATGAGTCTCCTTCATTTGAATATCCATCTCCGTCTCCATCAGGGCATCCGAATCTGTCTTGGAAACTAGTTCCGTATGTGTTGGGACATGCATCACCTTGGAATGCAGGAAGTGGATTATCGCCATATCCGTCATTGTCAGAGTCTTGCCACTGAGTGCCTTCATCTGGGAAAGCATCGACCTTTCCATCGCCTTGATCACTTGAGTTCCATCCATCATCATCAGGGTCTAAATCTGCAAACCATAGGTAAACTCCTTCGTCATCTTTACCGAATGCTTGGGCTATGCGCGCGCCGTCTGGCGACCATGACAATCCGTTATTCTGTCCACAATTGTTACCACCGCCAGTTGAGGTGCAACCCCCTGGACGTGGTTGGACAAGGTTATCGACACTATTTCCGGTATCGATATCATATATTTTCGCAGTAGCACCGTCTCCAGCATACCATCCAAATCCAAAAATGACTTGAGTTCCATCAGGAGAAAAGTCTGAGGAATAGCAGGATGTTGACCCAGATTTTGTCCATTTGTTTGTCCAAACCGGATGCACTTGGTACAATCGCACTCTTGAACCACCCTGACTTTGTTCATACCCTTCACAGACTGCAATGTGCTTTCCATCCGGAGACCAATCGATCGAATTTACAGTTCCAGCCGGCCCTCCTTCCGAACGAGTTGTTTGCCAGTTGGTAGTTTCGACAATGTAGAGATCTCCACGAGTACCAATTACTAGATGACTACCTGTAGGGGAAAACTCAACTGAATGGAATCGATCTTCATTTCCAGGATTGATGTTTTGTGTAGCAGAGCCTGTGGAGACATCTATGATTCTGACCACTCCGCTAGTACCACCATTACCAGACCGACCTATGGCAACAGCAGCAATCGAACCATCTGGGGATAGGTCGATGTCGTATGTGAAGTCGCCACCCCCTACATCTGCAGATATGGAGCCATGGATGCTTGATAGGTTGCTGGCCCAATAGAGTGTGATGGTATCATCATCGCCTGTTACACCTATTACACTGCCATCACCAGACCAGGAAACTTTGCCCGCTGATCCACCGGAATATGCTACTACAGAGCGGGTGTTAACCAAACTTGTAGCGTTCCAAACCCTTAGATATCCATTGTCATCTGTAGTAGCTATCTCAGTTCCATCAGGTGAGTGATCAACATCATTAAAATCATAATTTTGGGATATTTGTAAATCCTTTTGGAAATTAGGATTTAATGAAGTCCATGCATCATTATAGTCGGATTTACCGTCGCCGTCTCTATCCGGACAACCATTTCTGTCAGTGTTTGAATTACCTGGGGCGTATGGGCAGTCATCACTAGAATCTTCAACCCCATCTCCGTCTATATCGGAGGCGCTCGCCATAGGCAATGCAAGCATTCCTACCATCAAAGCGGTCAGAAACAAAGAACGCCATTTAGGTAAAGCCATGGTCCCCGGGTTGTTGCCCTAATAAAGGACTTACTGTTTTGATGTTCAAGACGTAATTCAAGTTTCTTGGGATATAATTGAATGTAAATTCGTCTTAGGATTGTCATGACCGGAGACATTCCTAAAGTGAATGTGGCCGTCAAAGATAGAATCTTATTGCATCTTTTGGAAGAGGACGAACAAGCTGACCGCTACGTTGTCACTGCGGCGTTGACAAGGCCAGGAATCGCAGAAGCGTGTGCTCAACATCCTCCTAACGTAAGTAGGGCAATGCGGACCTTATTGAGGAAGAGAATGGTTAGTGAACATTCTCGCTCAATCAGGGGAGATGACCGCAAGCAGAAAACGTGGCAACTCACAGATGATGGCCGTGAGGAGGCCAAAAATCGGCTATCTGAGTTATCTAAGTTGAAAGTACTCATCAGAGATGAATCGAATACGCTGTTAGAAGTAGAGGCAAATGAGGCACCTAGTCGTCTTCAAGCGGACCTTTCCGTTCTGCAGATACTTCTTCATGCTCAGCACGAAGGCGTGCTAACTTTTGGTGACATCAGATTTGGTTTGGTTAAGAAAAAATCTGAAGACACTGATTTGCCACCTCCAGGAAGACTGAAGTTATTAGCTGGCGCACACGCTACGTACCACACTTCACCTCCAAAAACAAGAACAGTTCATGGCAGGGTTGATTCTATTTCTGGTCTAGATGATTGGTTTGAGTCTGGGTCCCCCTGTATGGTAATCCATGGAATTGCCGGGATTGGTAAATCAACACTTGTGGCAAATTGGTTAGGAAGTCACATGCATGAAGTACCACATCTATCTGTTTGTTGGTACCCCTGTCAGCCTTGGGATAAGGCGGTTGGCCTGGCTGTTTCACTACTGCATAGATTTGGTGTCGATGACAAACACGATCCTTACCAATTGATGGAAACTTTGCCCCTCACTCCCGGTGCAGAATTCGACGTAGACTCATGGCGACGCAGATTACTCGCATACCTCACGGATGCACAAGCTATCAGAGAGAGATTCGTGGGAGAATCAGGTGGTCCACCGCCATATTGGCTAATCGTTTTGGATGATGTACACCATGTTACTTCTGGAGCAAGAGATCTACTTGGGGCGTTGCTAGATATCTCAAAGAAGGCACCTCTAAGGCTTGTATTCATCTCTAGGACAACTCTAGACGTGTACGATAGAAGAGACGTTCATACTAGAGATATTGTCCAAGAGTTATCCCTTCAGGGTCTTTCAATCGAAGAGATAACTGACTGGGTGGAAACCATGGATGGTGCACCGGCAGACCCAGAAGAAGTTCACAAGATGACAGGGGGCCATCCTTTGGCATTGGAACTCTTGGAAATATATGGGCAAACAACTCACGGCGATTGGTTGAAATTCTTGGATGAAGAAATCATCAATCACATGCCATCAGAAGAACACGAACTACTCGCAACATTGGCGGTGGCAGAATCTCCCGTGAAATGGAGTAAGCTATCTGCAGCAGTAAATTGGGAAGGCAGCCCACCTGAGCGCTTGTTAACTTACGGACTTTTACTCGAGTTAGAGGAAGGGATGTGGCTACACGAGGCATTGAGAGAGAGATTCCAAAGAGAAGTAGGAACCGCTTCAAAAAAGCGCAAAGCAAGTCTGAAATAAATCAGAAATCGCTAGCGCCCATCTGTTGGTTCAGCCAGTTTGTTAAGGCTGGCTTAGGAACCATTCCGGTTTGATTGGCAACCATCTTTCCGTTGTGGAATAGGAATAATGCTGGAATGCCGCGAACTCCTAGTTTTGCAGCATTCATTGAATCAGAGTCAGTGTTGACCTTAGCAATTGTAACTGGCATTTCTTCTGCAATTTGTTCCAGGATAGGGCCCAGTGCTTTGCACGGTCCGCACCATGGTGCCCAGAAATCTACGAGAACCCATTCGTCTCCGCTAATTGCGCTATCAAATTCAGAATCTGTGACAGACTTGACTTGGCCCACTATCTCACCAACCCTAGCGAACTTCGCCACTCCTAAGAGGGTTTGTACACCCCAATACTCATGTCTTGGCACCTATTCGCATAACCTGAGAGGGTATAGATGATAATCGCACCATCCGTTCTTACTGCCGACCTTGCCGATTTAGGAAACGCATGTAGCGAAGCGGTCGATGCAGGATTAGATTGGCTCCATTTGGATATAATGGACGGTAATTTTGTCCCGAATTTGACATTTGGACCTCCGGTTATTGCGAAGTTGCGAAAGGCGCTTGGCGATGGACCAACCTTTGATGCTCACCTCATGATTGAGAATGCTGAAGATTCATTCCAGCAGTATATCGATGCAGGTGTAAATCACATATCAGTACACGTCGAGGCAGTAAAACACCTCCATAGGTGCTTGACTGCAATCAGGGCAGCAGGGGCGACTGCAGGAGTAACTCTCAACCCGGGGACTCCGGTTGAAGCGGCTCTAGAAGTGCTATCAGAAATCGACCTAGTTTTGGTTATGAGCGTAAATCCAGGGTTTGGAGGCCAATCATTCATCCCAACAGTTGAAAGTAAGATTAGAAGGCTAAGGGAAGCGATTGATGCACAAGTTGCAGCGGGAGGAAGACCTGTTCAAATCCAAGTAGATGGTGGAGTAAAGGCTCACAATATTGCGATGCTTAGAGAGTGGGGAGTGACAAATTGTGTAGTAGGTTCGGGTCTGTTTAACGACAAAGCCAGCGTAGCAGACAACCTTTCAATTATTCACCAAGCTCTAGAGTGATATTGATGAAGATACTGCTGGTAACACGGCTGTTCCCAATTCCGGAAAATGTGGCAAGAGGGACGTTTGTTAGCGACCATGCGGAATTGCTCAAGTCACTCGGTCATGAAGTCAAGGTTCTGAACGTTCTTCCACGTATGCTGAGAATGAATGAAGCTCGCCGCTCCACAATGGAAGGGGTAGCAAAAGCACCGAAATCATTCAACCACGGAGATTTTGAAGTTACGGTAAAGCGCCATTGGGAATTTCCCGATTTTCCTTCCATAACCGCTTACAGTGCATCTGGGATTTCAGAAAAATGGAAGCCAGACTTGGTGATTTGCCATACATTGTGGCCAGCAGGATATGCAGCAAAATCGATTGCTAAGAAGCATGGAGTTCCTTGGATTGCAGTTGTTCATGGTCACGATTTTGACGTTGCGTTAAACGACCACAGAGGAAAAAAAATCGAATCATTATCACAATCAGCAGATCGCTTGGTAGTGGTGTCTAACTCTTTGACTAGGTTCGATTCGATTACAATACCGTGTCATGTAAACGTGGATGTTGAATGGCACAAACCAATCAAGAAATTCAATGGCTTGTTTAGAAAATCAAAGATTGACATTCTGTTTCCAGCAGACCCTAGGCGGCCAGAAAAAAATCACATACTTGCTCTCCGAGTTGGGGAAGAATTGGAGACTCGCGGTTGGAAGGTTGGTATTACAACACTAAAAAAGCAACCACGAACTATGGTATGGGATAGGATGCTAGCCGCTGACGTCTGCCTGATTACGTCAACAAGAGAGTCAGGACCTCTTGTTGCAAAGGAGGCAATTGTATGTGGTTGCCCAGTCGTGGCTGTTGACGTTGGTGATATGGGTGAGTGGATGGAGGTTTACCCTCCCGAAGTTAGCGAATTAGCTGATGCTGTTGAAGCACGCCTAGAAAATGGGCAAGACCTTACTCTTCCTCAAGGCTTCCAATTTGAAAGCGTAAGAAATCAATGGTCCAAAGTCATAGAATCACTCTGATTTGGCTTACGTCAAACTTTGGAAATCCGAAAAACCAGACGACAGAGACACTTCGATGGGACTTAGTTTATACGTGTGGACGATGACAGCCATACATGCAATTGAGCGAAGATGGCAATTATATGTGGAACGGAACAGAGTGGGTACCTGTCGAAGAACAGTCTCCTGCCCCACCGGAAGAGGTTGAGACAGCACCACCAACTCCTGAAGTTGAGGCGACACCACCTATTCCAGATGTACCAACTCCCGCAGTGATGCCGCAAGAGACAGCAGTTCAGCCAGTAAACGCGGCACCTCAAATGATTGCTCCAGTGATAATCAAACCGGGAGCAACACCAAAACCAGCAATTAACATGGCTGCCGCGTTTAGTGTTTTCAAGTATGGAATCATAGCTCTGGCCGGCTGGTTCGTATCTATGATTTTGCTATCCATTGTATGGTATATGGCATTCGACATGGCGCTTTCATCTGACTCTGCGACTACTGGAATGATTATTCTAGTGATAGCTACACTAGTCACAATAATTGCTTATGGCCAGATGATTATCTATCCTGTAGGTAAAGCACTGAAGGATGGTAGAAGCGACGATGTTAGTTTCAGTTATGTTGATTCTTGGAAGACCTCAATCGCTGGATTCGTTGAATCTATCGTCGTAACGGCTGTTCTGGCGCTAATGATTGGAATTGGAATTGGTTACGAGATACCTGCTCTTTGGATACTTGGTGCCATTGGATACTTCTTCTTCATAATGGGATACGTCCCTTACATGGTAAGAAAGGCTGCAGAAATAATGCGCTGAGTGCATCTGTTCGAATCAACAGATGGTAGGAAATCTTACTCTTCTTTAGTAATCTCGCCTTTTGTTCGCAAGTAGTAGAAGGATTTCTTCGCAGGCACGAACGTCAATAACCCGATTAGAGCGAGCAAGTTACCGATTGATAGCAGGTAGCAAACAACAACTGAGAATACTGCTAATCCGTCGCTTAGACGGTCCTCATCTCCACATAGCAATTTAGCGAATGATAGCATTATGCAGCAACCGATAACACTAGCCCAAGCCGCTCCCATAACTCCGTAATACGGGATTAGCACCCAACCCGAAATACCTGCAGCCAGGACAACTAGCGCGATTAGTGTAGTAAATCGCCATGGGTTATGACCCGCTTGAAGTGCGACATACCATGGCACCGCTAACAGTGTCATAGCCCAACCTGCGAGTAGGATATCGAAGACCTGTACCGCATCTGAATAATCTGAATCGAAGAATCTAGGAATTGAAAAAGAAACGATAGCATGGCCTGCAATCAAACCAATAGGTAGCAGAACAATCGTCCAGTGATGTGCAATAAGCATACGATTACTGAATTTTACAGGATCATCTCTCGCTTCACCGAGGTATGGTAGCAGTGCAGCCCGCATTGCTTGAGGTAGCATAATCCCAGCAATCCAAGCAAGTTGAGCAACATGGTACAGGCTAACATCCTCATAAGAAGATAGTCCGGCTAATAGGAACTTTTCGAGTCTTGTTACGTATGGTAGGATACCCAAAGTTACTGCAAACGGGAGGGCTGAAATTAGCAGCGTCCGCCTTGAATTCCACTCAGGTGGCAAATCGCCACTTTCGTCTTTTGCAAGCCTTTCTCCAATCCAGAAAGTTCCAATTAGAGAAATAAAAACTCCAATTGCAAATCCACACGCATAAATTGTAGGAGAATCGTAATCATTTACTAAGAAAACATAGTAGAATATTGTTGTAATTATGCGCTCAATTAATTTGAGAATAGACTCGATTCTTGCCTCACCTAAGGCTCTCATCATCGCCTTGTGCGGGTAGGACATAATGTGGCCAAATGCAACTAAAGCACATGCCATTAACAACCCAGTTGGAACATCATCCCATATGGCTGTAGAAACAATTGCACTACCGAGTAAGAAAGGAATAGCGATGAGCGCCTGTAGTTTGAGAACGCGTCTCACCGCAATTCTGCTAGCACCTGGATTACGAGGTACATCTCTAGCAATCATCGTAGGGAGTCCAGCATCGATTAGAATGTACATTGTAGCAAATGCATCCAATATTACCACTAGGAGTCCGTAATCAGACTGTAGTAGTGCCTTTGCGAGTATGACTTGCCCGATTAAGCCGAAGATAATTGCCAGGCCATCAGAAGAGGCCAGCCACACGGTATCACGTGCTAATTTTGGCCTCCGCATGTTCAGCCCAGCAGGACAATGGTTGAAAGCACAGCGCCTCCTCGGGGTACACATGGTGACCTGTGAGTGGCTCGAGGAAGAAATTCGCGGAGTAATTCCTGATTGTGATGTAGAAGCAATCGATTTGAACGGAACTCAAGACCATTTCCATATTAGAATTATTGCAGAATCATTCAATGGAATGAGGCCACTGCAGCGTCAAAAGTTGATTTTGAACCACTTCAAACCCTACATCCCTAATCCAATTCATGCAATTGACCTCAAGTGCATGACTCCAGCACAAGCAGAGACTGCTGGCGATACAGTATTCCACCCACATGCTGGAGGAACAGGAATCCACATTAAGAGGATTCAAAAACACCAAAACAAGGAGTGACAAAAATGGACTGGACACCCGAAGAATTGCAAGCAATAGTCGACGAACACCCACTAGTTCTTTTCATGAAAGGAGAACCAGGAGCAGCACAGTGTGGCTTTTCAAACAGAGCTGCGCAAGTTTTGCAATCTTTAGGTGAACCATTTGCATCTGTTAACATTCTAAGCGACCCACGTGCGATTCCTTCCGTTTGTGCGTGGTCTGATTTCCCAACAATGCCACAGGTATTCGTACACGGTGAATTGATTGGCGGCTCAGACATCGCTCTTGAGATGTTGAACGATGGAAGCCTGCGTGAAATGTTCGA
>JAYYDR010000047.1:0-7351 GCA_036160735.1 Thermoplasmatota archaeon | reverse complement strand
GGAACTCCGACAGGGTGTTGCCCGGGACCGAATATATTGGTCCAAGTTTCACCTGCAATTTCAACTGATGTAAATGTAAGAACCGGGTCAGGTAAAACAACGACTTCGACGCTTTCAGAGTGGCTCCATGATTCTTCGTTCGATTCTAAAATGAAGGATATTTCGCCGCTTCTAGCATCCACATCAGCGGTTACAGAGATAATGAAATTCTGAGACTGAGTCCAGCCTAAAGTCAAGTCCTCAAGTACTGAATTTTGACTCCAACCTTGAGGCAATTGCATCCTTGGACTCAAATCCAAGTCTGCGTTACCCATGTTTTCGATTGTATATTGAAGCGATAGTGAATTACCAGGGATAACAGTGGAGAATGATGACTCTAAATCTACTGTTAGTTCTAGCACCTCTTCAACCACAAGAGGAATTTCATATTGCATCATTCTAGCTTCTTCGCTTTGTGATACAACTCGCAAAATCACTGTCATTTCAGCGCCTGCTAGAGTCATTACCTGAGGCGGTGTAAATGAAATGCCGATATTCATTTGTCCATCTTCAAGCATAAGACCGGTTGAACCAGAATTTGCACCACCCTGTGCTGATAAATCATCAAAACCAGCGTACCAACCTGGTGGAGATTCCAAAAACAGGTCGTAGCCGATGTCTCCATTTCCAAGATTAAACAGTCTAAAATCAACGGACGTAACCTCAGTTGGATGGACCGGGATAGTAGTGTAGTCGAATTCAAGACGTGTCTGTGACAAAACCGGCACATCTAGCAATAATGTGAAAGGACTACTGACGTCATTATCCTCGTCATATCCCAATAACTCGATTTTGTAAATTCCCGGGTCTGGACCGCTCGGGTGAACCAAAGTCACATTGATTTGAGCACCTTCTTGACCTTCAAGCATGAAGTTGGATTGGTCAAGCCCAACATACCACGAGAGAGGTGAATTGCTCGGGCTTGAAACCCCTGTTGCTGAAATTGATGCATTAGTACTCAGAAGCGCCGTATTGATTAGAGTGACCTGCCAAGACGAGGTAGTTGCGTTAATGTCAGATAGAGTTGATGTAGCCGTTTCAGATTCGATTCTTACACCCGGAGTTGTCACGTTTACTATTACGTCCATTCGATTATTTGCCTCATTAATCTCGTCTATTGTATCGCTTGCATCGACTAGGAAAGAAAGTGTTCGTGCACCAGCGTTTTGAGGCTCCCAATCCCAGAACAGAATTTTTGAACCGCCCGGGCCGAGATTGAAGGTTTGGGAATCGACAAAAATTCCCTCTTCTTGGAAAATCACCTCGACGTTTTCTGCCTCAACATTTCCAAGATTTGAGACCTCCATCTCAACTAGTACTTCATCGCCAACTTGAGGAATAGCAATATCCGTTGAAAATGATGTCACAATCGGGGAAGGGTCTGGTCGGAGGTCATTTACTCCTACACCTGATACTGCTACTGCGTAAGGTTGAGCTCTTCCACCATTGTGGCTAGCATCGGTTATTTTGACAGTCCACAATCCTGCTTCTGCAGAGTCGACTAATACAACCTCAACGTTGTTCAGGGAATCGTGCGTGCCTCCTTGAATCGACCTTCCTTGAGAGAATTCATTTCCTTTGTATTCAACTCCACTCGGAGTGGTTACCAGCAAATTGAGATTGTTTACTAATTGGGTATTGGAGAACCTAGAACCTCGCTCATCGGACCATGCAATTACTGCCTTGAACGGTTGTCCGGGGGTTGTGACGTTGAATGAATAGCTCTTGGAGTTACCAGTCGAAGACAAGATTGAGCGGTCATCGACCCATATACCTCTTCCATTATTTGGTGCGAGTGTTCCCTTGAGATCTATTCTTCCCCAACCTTCGTCATTGTTGGGGATGTCTCTGACGCCAACATCCCTTGCACCCAATATCATCAGCGCCTTGACAAGAGCGCCTTGTGGTTCCGGTCTTTGAGCAATTTCTGTGATATATTCTCTGATCAGAGCCGCAGTTCCAGCAGCATTTGGTGTTGCCATACTAGTTCCTGTGTATTCCATGTACCAGGTGCTGGTCCATGTAGAACTACCGGTGTCTGTTGCTTCTTGTGCCTTACAAGACCGAACATAGCCTCCAGGTGCAATAACGTCAGGCTTGATTCTGCCATCATCTACAGGGCCACGACTTGAGCCATCCATGATATTGTTTGGTGCTCCTGTGTAACGGTTTTGTGAGTTACCAACCGCTAGTAAATTCTTAGCGGTTGCTGGTGAACCGATTGTATCAGAACCTGGCCCGTCATTTCCAGCAGCGAACAGAATTGTCAGGCCCTCTCTGCCACTGTAAAATTGGTCGTAGTATCTTGCTCTATCATCCACATCCTCCGATGATGATGTGTAGACCCCCCATTCCGAACTCGACTCTGAACCCCATGAGTTGGTGTGAGTTCTCGCACCGTTGTTGTATGCAGTGTTCAGCATGTTGTTGATACTTGACCACTGGAAATTTCCGTTGTTGTCATTCTCCATTGCTTGGAAATAGAGTTCAGCCTCAGGAGCAACTCCTGCATAACCTCCCCTACTTCCGTCTCCCAGCACAGTACATGCGACGTGTGTTCCGTGTCCAGAATGAGCGTCTGCGGTAGAGCCGTCGCCGATTACGTCGACGTTGCCAATGATTCTAGTTCCAAAGTCACCGTGGTCTTCATCAATTCCAGAATCAGCAACACCAACAATTTGGCCAGAACCATCCAAGTCGGTTGTGTAGTACTGCTTCATCGCGTTGATGTTCATGTGATTGCGGGCTTGGTCATTCCAAATTGTTAGGCTTGGCTGACTTCCAATCCAAGCGATAGACGGCTCCGCTGCAATGGTTGCAATAGAGGCCGAGGTTGACCCATCGTATCTTCCGGTTTCAGCAAAAGTTGAGTCCGAAAGGAAACCATTTGCAACGCTGTCCAATTCTTGGTGTAAGCGCATGCCCCAATTGTCGGAGATATCAACTCCGGGAAGTAATGAATCTGCGCGCCAAGATTCTATTCTTACAGGAGTGAACTGCTCAGCATTCATCATTGAATAATCAACAACCATTGCTAAAGGCACCTGTTGTACAGAGGCTACTCCAGTAACCTGGGCGAGACGCACCAGGCCCGCTTGTGTACCCTGAACGAGTAATCCAGAGGGAGCTATGTATTCCCTAACTTCAACTCCATTTTGTTCTGAAATATCTGCTCTAACCTCGGCAAATCTGAATTCGGTGGAAACAAGAACCAATCTCAAATCAGGCCTAGGTGTGAGTAATTCCTCGGGGATTTCTTGTTCAAACAATATTCCTGACGAGTCATGAATTCCTAACCTTGAGTGCGCAATCAAAGGTCTATCCTCCAAGGATTGAGAACTGTCCAATTGGCCTACGAAATTGCGGATAGAGTCTTCAGGTAGGTCAAATTTTACCCACTCAATACCCGCTTCTTCAGGTATCTGTTCCGATTGATTAACAACCGGTATTCCTGATAACAGGAATATTACGAGCAGTAAGAAGGCTCTACGCACATTCTCATGGCGTGGAAAGTTCGTTTTAGGAGTTACCTAGAATAGTCTCAAAAGAACCACGTTACTTCCTCGCAGTCATTATGGAATTTTGCAGTAACTTGTTCTGAAACAACATGGATGAATTGTTCTTGATTTTCAGAACCTCTGAAGTCGGTCCATTCAATTTGTACTTGTATCGTATATTCTTCCCAAACAGAATAACCACGCAAATCCAATTCCATCTTATCTCCCGAAACGCTTGTGAGACTAGGTATGGAATCAAAAGTAACCGTCAGGCTATCTAAAACCGTCATCTCCTGGTCAACGAAATCAATTGTCAGTGTTACGTCCCTGATTTCTCTGCTACCGTCGTTTGTTAGCTCAGCTAGCACAACATGCCCATTTCTTTGAAGATAGAGGATGTCAATTTCCACGTCATCTCTAGGAATTACCCAATACCATGTAGATACCAATGCGCCGAGTAAAATAATCAGAATCACTCCTGCCAGTGCTACTCGCAATGGATGTATTTTTTCTGTCAATTCAACGACGAATTCACCTATTTCTTGTGAACGCTCATGGAGTTCTTCCTCCATTTCCTCGTCGTATTCTTCACTCATCCTGTCACCATCGCTATCGCTGTCGCTACGAATGAGGAGAACGGATCTCCAATCATTATGTGAGTAGTCTCTATTTCTCCACCCGTCAAACTACTAATCAGAGATAAATCGGTTACGACACCGTTTACTCCAACACTAGATGCTGTAGGTATTCCGCCAGTAAATTGTGCATCGAGTAGAACGCCTCTCGCATCTATGTCTAGGCCAAGAACATCGACCTCAGTATGTGATGTAGCTACAATTCTACCTCCTGTAATACCGTCTACGATTATCACAGGATATCCTAAAGGACGGTGGATGTGAACTTCTGCTCCTTGTAGATTTTCACCTACCAATTCAGCAGAGATTATCTCTACACCTTCTTGTATTACCGAGTTACTTCTCCTGATGTACAGTTTTTCCACACCGTTTCCTGAAGCAGAAATACTCGCTCCGTAATCCTCAGTTACTCCCATAACGAATCTATCCGGGAGGTTTTCTGCTAACATCAGGTTATCACCCCTGATGTTCTGTGCCTTACCTTTGGTTTCAATGAATAAATCCATATCATCGCTATTCGAGGAATAATCCATTTCGAACATTCCTTGGAATGACTGCTCTTCGTTTATGTCAAAATTGTTTGCTGGCGCAGCCTTCAGGTGCATTTCTCCAGGAACATCTCTGATGAACATCGTAGCAGGCCACCATAGACCGTCTATCTTCCTCAGTTGCTGTAACATCATAGAATCTGCTGAGTTAATTCCGATTCTATCCGCTGGAGGAACTACCAAATCTGCTTGAAGAATATCTCCGACTTTTGCGTAGAGTTGGTCAACCTTTGCTGGCGCATTGAACATCATCATTTCCGTTCTTATTCCACGTAGTCTGTCTAACTGTAGAATCCTCGCATGCTCAAGACGTTCTCCCAAATCGTATGTCATGTCGATTGTAGTTCTAGGAATCAGTAGGTCTGATTGTGTTGAGACAGTGGCATTCAATGTGACATTTCTCTTCACATTTATGTCGAGTCCTGTAAGGACAATAAGAGAATCAGCGCGAGAAAGACCGTTCAACTGTATCGTTAAGACTGGCCTAAATGGAGTATAATCTTTCAGAGATGCTTCTATTTGGAAGGTTGGGATATCATTCTCGATTTCTACTTTGTAGTCAAGTTTGATTTCACCAGCAGGCAGTCGAGGCATCCAAATCCTGCTGTGCCATGACCTTCTTTGGTCAAATGTAATACCTTCATCCTCAAGAGTTTCTGTGTCTAGTAAACTCATTTCTCTTGGTGAAATGTAACCATCTGCTAGGGCCTCAACAAGGGCGGCTGCTTCGGTAATTCCTGCCCATTCTGCGACTTGAATAACCTCGACTTTTTCTTCTTCTGATATTTCGAAATCTGCTAACGCTTCTGCTACAGTTAGGCGTGAACTTTCTGTAAACTCTGGCATTCTACTGTAGTTGAAAATCAATTCAGTTACCTCAAGAACCTCTCCCGATATTCCGTGGACCCACTTTGGTTCATTCGGTACGTTCTTACCTTTGCTGACATCAAGAGTAAGGTCAAATTCTTCCCCTGTAAGCAGGTTAAGTCCCAAACTAAAGTTGCTTTGTATGTTTGAAGCATCTCCCAAATTCACCATACTCTCTACAGCGAAATCGTTTACTGAGGAACCAAAGTCAATCATACCAGACAAGAAAAATGATAGAGCAAGGATACCATCTGCATCTCCAAACTCAGGGATTGTAATCATGTCGGAATTTTCAGAGGATGGAAGAGATAGTGTGACGTTGGCAGGTAGAGGGTCAATGTGTATTCTGCCAGAAAGGCCAAGGAATTTATCGTCCCTTTCGCTTACATCCTCCAGCAGTACGCTGAAGGGTGAGGAGCCTGTTCGATTCATCACCAGTTCGCTGTTGCCTCTTGACCCTAGTGCACCTTGCTCCTCGGGGGGATTCAATGCAATTGATGTAAGATTTGACAATCGCAGAGACATACTAGCCTGTCCTGAAACTTGGTCGATCCAGAATCTGGCATGGTCATCATCCATGGTGAGTGGAACTGAGGCATTCGAGATTTGCACCTCAATCGAACCTATACCGTCGGGAGCAGACATAGCAAGAGTGTCGCCTAATTCAAGTTCAAATTGCGATGGAAGTCCATTCAATCGAAGTGCATTGTATTGACCATCACCCTCACCACTGTAAGTTATCGTACCGATCTCTTCTGATGCAGTGTAGGTGATTTGTGAGCCTTGTTGAGCAATTGTAAGGTTAGATGGGCGGTTGGAAATCGATGCGAATTGTCGCACATCACCATCTGTAGAATTTGATAAATGGCGCATATGGCCGATAATCAGTTCATCACCAGAACTTCCAGTGATAGAAATCGTCCGCAAATCTGTTTCCTGGTCATAGGAATAAGACGCTCCAGAAATATCGGTTACCATCAAACTGATTCCTACAGGAACCAGAGCGGAATTTACTCGGCCATATTTACCGTCGACGTTTCCGTTTTGGTCGGTGTAATCTAAGTCCTCTGAAAGTAAAATGTGGTTGGTATCCATCACTGGATGAGGGCTGCTACCAATAGCGAGTTTCACACTTTGTACCATCGATTCAGAACGAGTGCTTCCGTCCGACCAAGATTCTCTAACTTGATTGTAGCACTGTAGGAATATTTCCCCGCTGGATTCTCCTGCTGTGCCCACAATAGCCTCAGGTAATCCGTTGAGAATTGTACCAAGGTCGAGAATAATCTCTACCAAGTTTAGTACTACGTTATCGAGAACCTCACTCAACAAATCTGGTGCGGTACCGAACTCCACTCTAACTCGGTTTGATGTTGGAATCTCAAAAGTCCCGAATATTGCCACCACTTCAGGGAGGTCAACAATCTCTACCTCCATTGATGAAACGTCAGACGCGTAACCGTGTCTTTGGAAGGTAGAAACGTATTCTAATTTGGAAATTCTTTCGGTTCCCGCAATCAGAATAAGACTGTTCCAACGGTTATCGCTTGGGTCTAGAACCAATGTCGGGTCAGCAACATTAGCGGATGTATCGGCTGTATAATTCTTAATCGAAATAATCAGGGATAGTCGATTTGGCATTTGTCCTGGAAGGTTACTGGAGCCTGGAGCTTCTCCAATCAGAGTGAAAATTGCATCTATCTCTTCTTGAGGCATTGTGCCCTTTGGCATATCTCTAACCCAACCACGAGAATCTGTGATGTTA
>JAYYDR010000046.1:0-19764 GCA_036160735.1 Thermoplasmatota archaeon | reverse complement strand
ACCTCGAGTTATTTCAAGCAGGTAAAAAGGACGGGCCAATCAAGTTGGTCTATCATGGGAGAGTAGACGTACACAGAGGAGTAATGTCCCTGCCAATGATTCTAGCTGGCCTTCATTCACAAGGTATTGAGGCGACTCTACACATTCATGGAACAGGAGATGCAGTTGAACGTCTGAAGAGTATGGATTTAGTGGGATTAGAAGTTACTGATGCACTTCCTCAAGAGGATTTAGCAGCAAAACTAGCCACTTACGATGTCGGACTATTACCGATGCCAGAGCACAAGGTATGGAGCCTAGCAAGCCCATTAAAGCGCTCAGAATATCTTGCTTGCGGCATGATAGTCTGTGGAATAGACCATGCAGGCCATCATATTGAAACCTCGGGTGACTGGTTACAGTTGTATACGCAAAAGGACTTCATTACAAGCACAATTTCATGGATTAAATCTCTGGATAGGAAATTGCTTTCTGACTTGCAAGACGAATCTCGTAAATTCGCAGAGGAGAACCTCTCATGGTCTCATTCAGTTGATGCGTTGGAATCGATAATCCTGTCATAGATTTCTCCCCATTGCTTGCTAACGATATCGACACGATGCTTAGCGACTGCTTCTTCAAGCCCTTGAGTTGTCGGATTCTCTATTGCATCTCTCCAACCGGGTTTGTCGCCGAGTTCAACTATTCTTACACAATCAGGTAGGTCTGGAATATTGCTGGATGCAACAACTGGACAGCCTACTGAAAGAGCTTCAAGAATTACCATTGGTTGTCCCTCATATTCTGAAGGAACGATTAGACATCCGGCACTTTGCAACAACCTCCACTTCTCTTCCTCACTAACCCAGCCTAGAGCAGTAACTCCTTCGGGAGCATTTTCAACACCCGTTACTCTGAGGTCATCTAAACCCAGAGAGTAAGCGAAAGCGTGTCCTTTCACAGGGTCATTTCGCCCCATCAGAAGTGTGAATTCTTCTCTATCCACTCTTTCTTGCGGCACTGGATTAACCGGATTTGGAACAGAAATTGAATCTCCAACAAGTGGTTTCAATCTTTCACTCCAAGATTCGGATAAACAGACAACTTGGTATTTGTTTAGGTCAGATTTAGTGTCGATGTCGAAACGGCCAGAATGAATATGAAAAACGACTGGAGCATTTGCAACCCTTGCAATAGATAATTTGCGTTTGTACGACCAATCAGATGCGCAGTGAATGTGCACGAGGTCAAAATCACCATTCTTGATTTCGTTTCGAGCGATCCGCCATCTTCTCAATTTCTGCAATTTACCTCGCCGTGAATATGTGTTGCAAGATGATGCTCTCCAACCCTGAGGGGGGTTAGATGCAAGCAATTTGATCACCGAAGACATCCCACCTGGCGCCATCAATGGCCCTACGTGTACGACTCTTCGCATATCTGATGCTCAAACATACTCTGCAATAGTATTGATGTAAGCGGAGAGAGGGGTTTTGTTGAAGTGTGAACCATGATGTGGGTTTACCATGGCAGGTGAGTGGTTAGCCTATGGCGAACTGGGTTTGGCTGCCGTAGGATTTGCCCCATTTGCAATACATCGTCTGTCTTGTGGAAGTTGGGTCAATCAAAAAATGGAGTGTCCTGAAGAGTTATCCGGGCATGAAATAACAGTCTTACTCCCTGTCTGGAATGAGGAATTGATTATTGAAAAGAAACTCTCAAACCTTGCAAAACAGGATTTCAAGGCACATTTGTTGGTTGTCGATTCCGCTTCAAGTGATTCTACATTAGAGAAAACGAAAACTTGGTTGGAAGATTTCCCGGACTCGTTTGAATCTTGGAAGATTATTCCAATGGCAGAGAGAAAAGGTAAGACTGCTGCTGTAGGCTTAGCAATGGATGAGTTATCAGAATTTGATGGAATAATTGTCATGACTGACGCTGATGCAACGATGATGTCAGGCGCCTTAGAAAGGGTAAATCGGTGGTTCAGCAATCCACAAGTTGGTGCTGTGGGTGGAACGCCGAAGCGAGAGGGAGATTTGGAAGGAGAGAATCAACACCGTGCTATGTACAGTATGCTTAGAGTTGGGGAGTCGGCCTTTGACAGCACTCCATTCCTAGAAGGGTCACTACTTGCTTGGCGTAGTGGATTGGTGACCTCATCAGATCTATTTGTCAAATCTAACGCAGACGACGCTCAAATCGCTACAGCTGCAAGACTCAATGGATTGAGAGCGATTCAAGATCCTGAACTATTCTTCTCAGACCAAATGCCATTAACGACGAAAGGACAACGTAGGCAAAAGGTTCGTAGGGCCCAAGGACTAATTCGATTATTAGCAAGGAAGAGGAAATTCTGGTTCTCGAAAAGACAGGGTAGATTTGCCAAAATATTGCGCAGAAATGCATGGATGCATATTCTCTCACCCTTAGCAATAACTGGTGCAGCAGTGCTGGCTGTGATGCGTAATATCGCATACTTGCCAGAGTCTACCTTAATGGGTGCACTATCTACTTTGGAAGTTTACTGCTTGGTATCTTGGCTCTTAGCGAGGTCTAACAAATCCATCTTAGGTACAAAGACGGCTGGTGTGATCCTTTGCGGCTTAGAGAACCTGCTCTCTGCTTTAGTGCTTGCTGGAAGGGGGAAAAGCCTCCACATGTGGCAGCAACATACCGATGTCCGGGAAGCACTTTCAGAAAAGTGATTTAGAATTTTAAAAATAAAAAAAGCCCCCCTGAAAGCCGAGGCTTCCAGAGGGGCAACTTCGAGAATCTCTCGTATACTAACTTCTGTTCATATTACAAACTTCAGTTGTTTGCGTCAGCGTATGCAGCAACTTCGCGGATGACCTTGTCATCTTCGTTGCCAACACCGATCTTGGTTAGGGTGACGTCAACGTCACAGCCACCATCGGCTCCGTCGCACATGTCCATGTCGCCTTCAGCGATGGTAATCTCTTCGGATGTACTCCAGCTGTTGTCGTCGTCAGTTGTGTATGTGCAGTCTGCAGTTCCGTCATCCTTGTCTGCTTCTACGCAGGTGAAGGAGTTACCTCCATCAACCACGATAGAAACTCTTAGGACGGACCAGCTTAGGTCGTCGCCTTGGGTCATCTTGACGTGTACTAGTGAGTCACCAGCTGCATCGGACATGCTGCCAGATGCGTCTCTGCTGTCAAACTGGTACTTGTCTAGTCCGCCGCCGGTTGAGTCGTCGGCTAGGCTAGATGCCCATACATACAATACACCAGCCAGAACTACAGTGATTGCAACCATTAGGATGGTAGCGATAACTGGGCTGACTGCCTCTTCGTTTCGGTTCTCGTTGTTCATATTCTTGTCCTCCTCCCCCAGACGGGGGATAACTTGTCCACAACCGCCGCGCTATATAATATCTCCGCCGAACAAAGTCCATTTTGGTACATAAAACCGGTGTACTGCGTAACATTTCTCTAGGTGTGTTAACATCAAAAAATTACACCGAACGAGTGGTACATACGATTTGTAGACGCGAAAATTAGCGAATTTTATCAAAAAATTACAATGTAAATCCAGCCTTCCGGCTAGAGCGAGTAAGGGTGAACAGGGTGAGAGCCAACGGAGAGGGGATGGGATGCACTCAACGAGAACTTCAACAGCCCTGTTCAAGTAGACCGAAGGTGTTACGGCAAATAACCATTTTGACAGATTTTTTGAGAATATTATTGTTTGAAACGTTACATCGTAACGAATTATATTCATTCAACTGTAAGAATTTCTGGCCCGCCTGAGTTGACTAGAATAGTATGTTCAAACTGACCAATCATTCCTCCATCATGACAACCTAATGCATGGTAGGTCTCTAGGAATCTAATGCTGATAAGTTTCTTTACAAGCGCATTCCATTTGCTTTGTCTGCTGGCTTCGTCTGCCTCTGGGAACGGTTTTTCTAACATCGGGAAAGCCCACCTTTCTGCAAACGGTAGCGTTGAATATCTCTCTTCCAAGTTTCTTGCTAACTGAGCGCCAAGTGGTTTCAATTGTTTTCTCGAGAGTGCCTTTCTCCATAATCCCTTTTTGGTAACTCTGTAGATATTCGATGAGTTCTGAGCTCCGATATTCTTGATCATACCACTGTTCCCAGTTGTGTTGAATGGTTCTACAGCATAAACTGCGCCTTCCTCGACAACTCCTTTGAATCCAGGGTTGTCTGGACCACATGCGTATGATGGAACACTAACTCCTGCATGTAACTCATACGGCTTTAGTTGATGACCACACAGGTTACGAATGGGTTGGAAACCTGCATCGATCGAAGGTTGTGCCGCTGCTGCCCCTACCTTGTACCAAGGAGTTCCGGGGTGAAGCATCTCGATTGCTGAATCTCTCGCTTCTTTTGCAGCCTTTATTTGTTCAGTATGATTTCCTTTATTGCCCACTTCAATTGTTAGAGCATTATCTCCAATGTGACCATTGATGTGAACTCCGACGTCTAATTTGACTAAGTCTCCGTTCTGGAAGACCATTTCTCTATCCCAACCCTCGGGGGCGATAACTGAGTGGTCTGTTGTGTAATGTGCTGCTAGGTCATCAACAGCGATTGTAACAGGGAAAGCAGGATTACCTCCATTTCTTTTGATGAACCTCTCGGCGGAGTGTATGACCTCGTCCCACGATTTACCAATGGTAATCTCGTCTTTCATGGCCTCGAGGGTTCTGCGAGCAACATGCCCTGCATCGTGCCAATACTTCAGGCTGGAATCGTCCACCATCTCATCACGTCATGACGAGGTACAACGCCCTCTCTCATAACGGTTAGCCTCCAACCACGTATCTCGGAGGTATCTTTTTCCAATTTCACATAAGTGCTCCCAAGTCCGTTTGGGCAGATTCCTGGAACAAATTCCTCTATTCCTAGTAGGTTAGCTGCTATCTCAGTATCACATTCAGGCTCTACACCTGATTCATTGGCAGAGGTTGCGGTTATCGGTCCGCATTCCCGAGCAAGAGCAATTGCTGCAGGATGGGAAAAAACTCTGATTGCGACGTTAGCTCCTCCAAGGCGCTTGTCCAACTCTTCCTTTGCTGGTAGAATTGTGGTAATCCCACCTTTTGTGAAATTCGATAAGAATTCATTCAAAATTTCAGGTATCTCAACTAAATTCTCAACTTGGTCCATAGTTGCAACACCTAAACTAACAGGCATCGTATCCGGTCGATTCTTTGCTTCAAACAAATTGTCCAGACCAGATTTGGTCGGTAAGCAGCCAAGTCCAGGTAGTGTGCTGGTTGGGTAAACCACTAATCCACCGCGTTCAAGATGGGATTTCATATAATCACGCAGTTACCCATTCTTCGACATGTTCTCTTGCAATATTTGCAGCAAGTTCCTTGTCTTCGGTTTTGACTAATAACTTACCACTTGGGTACAGGGTTAACTCAGCCGGCCCCGAAAATGTCCATGCAAGACGTGTTCTAATCCCAACAGTATATCCAGCGCTCTCGATCTTAGTGCCAACCGCTTCCAAATCGATTTTATCAACTCCGTCGACTTGTATTTGCCATGCAGCCCTATTCCCACACATCTCCATGACAAATGAATCATCGCTCATCTTTTCACCTCAAATGTCAGGTCTTGGTGGTATATCATCAACGCTCGGGCCTTTGCTTGCCGGTGGACCCGGCGGCCCAGCTGGGGGCCCACTTGGAGGTCCCGGTGGACCTGCTGGCGGGCCAGATGGAGGACCTGCAGGTGGTGTTGGTGGGCCACTTGGTGGACCCGGTGGTCCGGCAGGCGGCCCAGAAGGTGGGGTAGGAGGCCCAGTTGGTGGAGATGGAGGTGCAGGCGGCGTTGGTGGGCCACTTGGCGGAGTAGGTGGGCCAGTAGGAGGAGATGGAGGGCCAGCAGGTGGCAATGGTACAGGTGTTGGTGTTACCTCAGGGGCCGCTACAGGTTCTGGTGTAGGGGGAGTTGGTGGCTTAAGCAAATCAGCAGCCGGAGGTGATGGTCCGACAGGAGATTCTCTTACAGATGATGAACTAGGGTTGTGGGCTAGCAATGGGTCTTCGGTTCTGGATGGTTGAGATAGTGGCGCATCTCTTACTGGGTTTGCATTGAGGATTGGTGCATCTCTTGCATCATTTCCAGAGGTTGAGGTTAGTCCGGTAGACAATTTGTCCATGTTTGTTTTGATTGTAGTTTCTCCACCTCTTGAGTTTTCAGCAGAGTACGATGTCAAAACAACTTTACTTGAATCAATCATTTCGCGCTCCTTGACCTTACCAAAGTCTCCTAAGCTCAAGTCAAATGCACCTGTGAACAATGATGATCCTATGTTGCTGGAGAGTTTCCTTCCCTGAGTTGCACTATATTCGAAATCAAATGCGAAAGGTCCGATATTTATCTCACTTGAAGTTCCAGTAAGGACAAAGGTCCATTCCCCGGAATCGAGTGGAAATTCGAAGGTCCAATCCCTCTGGATTCCTGGTCCAAGACTTGTAACCCCTTCTTGTGAATGGTGCTTAGCGCCGAGATGTGTAATCACGGCAACGTCGAGACCACCCATCGGAACAGGAGCCTCATTTGTAATCGATACTTTGGCGATAACAACATCTTCATCGTCATCATTGATGTCCATTCTGATGTCTATAACTTCGGCTTGAAGCGAGCCACTACTACCAGTTGTTGCAACACTCATTGCCTCACCAATTACTCTACTGGCGCTGCCATACTTGAATACAACCGTATGCAGTTTACTCATCTAAGCCCATTACGAGTCTCAATTGGTAGTGACCAATCGACCGCAGCGACCGTGTGGTTCGCTAGGTCTACAGGGCTTCTTTTGGTTTCATGCTGCCACGTTTTGTAAATGTCCCAAATTCCAAGGAAAACACCAACAAAAGGTACTACGTACTTGACCTTGTAAGCAGCCCTTCTACCCCAATGGTCTATTCCAAGCAGACTACCGTCATCATGCACAATAGCGATTCGCATTGCTCTTTGTCCAAGTGAGCGACCGTAACTTCGTCCAGTATATTTGAAGTAAAGCCAGTAAAATGTGAGGTGAATTGCCCATGATCCTATGACGTAGGGCGCTTGCGCGGTAATCAATAGATCAATCGCCATCAGGTAATTGAAGAAAACCATTCTAGCAAATAATGCAAGAATCAGTGTTACAAGAAAAGCGTCTAGTGCAAGAGCGACCACCCTTTTCCAAACTGGGGCAATCAGCATGCCTTCAGGTGCTGTCGCAGCGACAGCTGCCTGCGCCATCGTCCCAGGCTTGTGAATACTGACAGGAGAGTCCGCCATGCTGCTGCCTGTGGTCATTCCTATGAAAGGACTGCCTTCAGGAGTTTACGACGTGCCATGCCATTAGATTTGACTCTGAAATCCAATCTAGCCAACCAGCCCATGTTGCATCGTTACGCAAGGTCCTATCATCGCCTACAACGATTAACCCACGTTTCGCTCTGGTTAATGCTACATTCAACCTTCGATAATCAGAGAGAAAACCTACTTTTCCACTCTCATTAGCTCTTACCGTTGATAACACAATAATTTCCTTTTCGCGACCTTGATATCCATCGACAGATTTGACCTCCAAACCTTCGATTTCATCGTTCAGCATGCTACGAATAAGTCTAACCTGTCCAGCGTATGGAGAAATTACACCAATATCCTCTGGACTCAAGTCTCCAGGAATAAGCAAATCATTCACGACTTTGATTACAATCGCAGCTTCATCCATATTTGATCTTGAAGAACCGGCCTCCTCTTCAATTTCCGCCCCGTGGACTGGTACGAAAGAAACCGGCTTGTCCCAATCTGGCCACAAGAATCCCGCTACTGGAGGTCTCTCACTAGATGAGCAACCATCCTCCAAACGATTATCATAGAATCTTGCTGATGGGAATTCTCGGATTGTCGGATGCATCCTGTATTGTGTAGTCAACATGTGGGCAGAGATGCCATTTGATAGCAATCTCTCGAATAATGGAATGTTCAAGCCACCATCCTCGGCAGAGCGTGAAGTAACTGTTGGAGGTAATTGCCTGTGGTCTCCAACCAGAATCAATTGCCTTGCACCTTTCACAATCGGAACTAGTGATGAAGGTTCAGTGGCTTGGGTTGCCTCATCGATTAGGACAATAGAGAATTTTCTGTTTGCTATTGTGAAATGGCCAGCACCGATATTTGTTGTACAGAGAACTTCAGCGCTTGAGAGCACGTCATCGGTTATTCGTTGCTCAATCTCTCTAATCTCTCTGTAATTTTTGCTGATGTCCTTGTGAGCCATTCCACGGTCTTTACCTTTCAAATCATGTAATTTTGAGCGTATTCCTTCGGTCTCTTCGCGAATGAATGCTATCTCGTCCTGCTTTGGGTGTTTAGATACAATGGCATCAAGTGTTGCTTCACGCAAGTTTTCTCTGACCTTCACAGGTCTGCCAAATCTAACTGCCTTAACGCCCAATTCTAGCAAACCTTCCAGTAAATTATCAACTGCAACGTTAGATTCCGCACAGGCTAGAACTGGTCCTCTACCCATTTCGATTAACGCCTTCATGAGATGGACCGCAGTATGTGTTTTTCCAGTACCGGGTGGTCCTTGAATCATGGTTAGTCTTTGCTTAACTGCTGTTTCAATAGCGCTTTTTTGACTCTCGTCAAGCAGCATACCTTTCAGATTAACAGGCCTGATATTTTGACCATGAATCTCAGGAGGCCTTTGCGCTGAGGCCTCCAAATCATGAGGCTGGCAGAGAAGTAAATCTCTGAGAACAGTACCGCCGTCTCCTTCTGTTGAATGAAATGAAATCAGAGCCTCATGCATTCTATCGTGTGCAACTCTGTTAGCACCCTTGTCTAATCGCCACCCACCCTTTCTTAGGTCTCCCGGTTTATCCTTAGCAACAACACGAATTCTGGAATTATTTCTGTCCAATACCACGCCTTCGACAATTTTCTCACCCCAAGGTCTTGCTCTAGATATAATCACCATATCACCATGGCCAAAGCGATGGAACGGTAATGGGCCGCCTCCTCTGACTTCGAATACTAGAATTGGGTCTCCAAAGAATCTTCCAGATGTTCTCCCTGTTAAATCAAACAAAGCTAATCCTGATGTAACCATTTTTTGCTTTGACCAGTTTTTCCACCTCTCCTCAACCTGGCTCAGTTCATCATCGAGTTCAACACCGATTAGGTTCATGAAGCACTCAAAGTGGTCTTGCGATTTTCTCCACTTTGCTTCGTGTGCAACTTTAGAAGTCTTGTTTCCACTAGGTCGTGTGTTCATTCTCCGCACACCACCTCTCTCGGCCATAGCAAAACCGTATAGGCGCTGGTATAGCATCTTGTCGATGGTCGAGAATAGGTGAGACTTAACAACAATATGAGTTGCCGATGCCTTGCTGGTAACTATGTTCAGACGCAAGTCGACCGCAGAAGTTGAGGGCGAAATTTGCCCATACTGCGAGTTCGTCAACACGGTCGGTTCATCCACTTGTTCACAGTGCTATTACGAGTTAAACAAGGCCCCAAGAGACCAAGGCGAGCCGATTTCAACAGAGGTCAGCAATTCAATCTTTGACGAACTAATGTCAGATGAAGATGATTCTTGGGAAGAAGGAGAGGCGTTGGACGTAGTTCTAACCTTAGACCAAGACCCGCTTGAAGTCGAACAATACGAAGCAACAAATTTTGAAGCCGAGGAACCTGAGAAAATTGGATTCATGGCGTCATCATCTCCTGAGATGCATGACACGGTTAGTCACAAGCCTGTAGAGGTTAGCGCAGAAGACATTGGTGAAGAGATCAAAAATGTTCCAAAATTAGAATTTACGAAAACCGATCCTTTTGATGAAGTTCCAGAACCCGTTCATCAAGGCAAAGGAGCCTTGTTTTCGCCATCCACTTCTCCAAAAATGGATGATGACCTGCTGGGCCATGTTGGCGGTTCTGAGTTACCTTCGCTACCTCCTGATGACTTGTATGAAAACAAGATTGACCTCACTGTAAAGAAGGCGCCTGCGCCAACACCAGCTACGGTATTGCCCAATCTACCTGATATTCCAGATACTTCTGCTCCCGTCGAACAAACCAAATCAGTAGATGCTCCAATGCCTGCTGCAGAAGTAGGCCCAGATATCATACAATCAGAGCCAGAAGTTGCAGAAGAAACATCTCAGGAAGAAAATCCCGAACCGATCGCATCATCTGAAGAAAGCGCAGTTGGCAGAGATTTTCCAGAAAACGAACAAGTAACAGCCCCAACAGTTAGTGATTTTGATAACAGAATTTGGCCATGGCCTGCGGGTGAAGCATGGGATGCCAGACAGGTCCACAGAGAAGTAGTAAGCGCACTGGAGCAGGTCAAGAGTGGCAAGAGAGATGGAGCAGCTGCAACAATAGACGCACTAGGTCCACATCTCACTAACGAAAATGTCGATTTAATTTACCACATTGGAATGGTTTTGAAACAACTGGATAGAACTGATGAAGTCAAATCAATGCTAGCAAAAGCTAACGCCGTAATGCCAGGCAATGAACATGTAGCATCTGCTACCGCTCACTTGGGCGTATAGGGGGGAATTGGGTTGGAAACGCCGGAACTTGCGGTAAATGAACAAGTTATCCTCCGTCCAATCAATCGAAGGATTCTCCCCGAGGTGATGAAAGCATACCTCGAAGACCCCGATTCGGCAAAGGCCGCTCTCCCCTGGCTAAAGGAAGGAGAGAAGGCACGTAGCCAAATTGCAGATCTGATGATTGATTTGGAATTACATCGAAACGGAGACTCGATTCATTTTTGGGCGATCCATTCGATCGAAGACAATTCGTTTGTTGGAATGATTGGATTGGGTGATGAGTTACAATTAGCAGCCTCAGCATACAACTTAGGCTATTGGGTCAAGAAGAGTTGGAGAAATAAGGGAATTGCAAAATCCTGTGTCGATGCAATATTTGATTGGCAGACACAAAGAAGCGATCAGTCCCTCATCGAGATCACAGTTCATCCGCACAACGAAGCGGGGCTAGCGACTTGCAAATCAATTTGTCAAAAGTGGAAAGGTATGGCGATTGAAGGCTTCATTCCAATTGAAATCGACAACCGAACAATTCCACACGTGCTTCACTTGATTCAATTAAACCGTGGTGATTAGATGAAACCAGTTTGGTTGACCGTCGATTCCGACGACCTCCGTCATACACCTAAATCACAAGGCCATCCTACGAGGTCGAAGGGTGTAATCCATGAAGGGACATCTGAAGAAATGCTTGTGGCGATGAGAAATTTTCGTGACTGGCTGGATAGAACCCAAGTATCACTAACAATTTTCGTCATCGCCGACCAACTTGACGACCCGATATTCAAAAAATGGCTGCAGGATTTGCTCACGGCTCATCCTCAGGTTACCGTTGGATGTCATGGACTGACTCATCGCTGTTGGTCAGCTTATCCCGAAGACCCCGAAGGCCTTCTCAAAGCACTAGTAGAAGCGGATGTCAAATTACATGATTTTGCTAAGGATGCATGGAGGCCTTGGTTCAGAGCACCAGCAGGATATATCGCTCCATGGATGGCTCCAGTCATTGCAAAGGCAGGGTTTGAACTCGACAGCAGTGTAAACCCATCATGGCTTGTAAGAAAGAAGGCGGGGCCTTGGAAGGATTGGCCTGCGGTAGAAAAGGCGCTGAAAGATTCAGGTCTAGTTAGTCGCCCTTGGTTGTGCAGATATTCACTACCAACATGTGGTCCGGCTCTTTCTATTCCGTTTCTTGCTTGGAATGCAAGAAAGGCTTGGTCTGATTTGGGTCCCTTCGTCTATCCAGACGAGGCTGAGGTTACAGTTTACTGGCATATCCTTGACCACGCTAGGAAAAACGGTCAGTGGAAACCACCTCTAATGATAGAATGAATCCAAAGGCCTCAAGTCTAATTCACCATAGGAGTGTCATGGAGAAGAAATTCTGGCGGGCGCTTCTCCTGATTGGAATCGCAATGCATATTCTTGCTGCATTTCTGATGCCGCTTGGGTTGGATGCTCATGTTCATGCATCTTATGTCAGCGATGGAATGGACGATGGTGAAGCCCACTTAGAGTGGGGTGAGCTAAGGCCAGATTCTCCTGATAGTTCAATTCCTAAAGAAGTTCCAGCCGATGAAAAATGGTTCGCTTGGCATTTGTTAATTGAGATCTGGTTCACGGTATTTTCTACTTCAGTGGCCTCTTTACACATATTGAGCCTAATTGGAGGGCTGGGTTGCCTGGCCACAATTTTCCTAGTCACGCGCAACCTGTTTGATTCTGAGCAGGCTCTAAGATTGACAGCTTTAGCATCGATTTATCCTCCATTGATTCGGGCTACTGGCCGATTCTATCAGGAAGGAATAATCTTGATTTTAATCACACTAGCAGTCTATTCTATTATTCGAGCAATCAGAGATTCAAAGTTCAGTTATTGGTGGGCAATTCCAGTCCTGTGTGGAGTTTTGATATTGTCTTTCAAAGGAATGCCACTATGGTATATCCTTCCAGCGATTGCGGTTTTGTTGGCTTCTAGCAGATTGAAAATGAATCAAATCCATATTGCATTCATTGCATTATTCGTACAATTGGTAATCCTTCACCGTAACGAAGTTTCACTTTCCCATCCAGATATCGTGCCAGCACTTCTATCTTCATTCATCGGTTATTTTTTGTTCGTAATCTGTGGGATGCTGATTATTTCAAAGGACGATTCGCCTTCTAATTTCGAATCCGATTTACTGTTGCGTGGCTCAAAAATGGTCGCAGCATGTCTGATTGGATGGGTTGCAGCGTTGTGGGTTACTGAAGCAGTAGCTCTGGAAAAGGGCTTTTTCGACATTGTTTATTCTTTCAGAAATAATCCAAGATATTTCTCACTATTACTCATACCTCTTTGGTTCAGTCGATTATTGAAAAAGGACTCAGTTGGCCTTTCAAGTGAGAACGGAGAAAACAAAATCGTCGTTGGGCTTGTCTCTGCATTACTTGTAATCAACATCTTGGTACTTTCAACTACAGGAACGACAGGTTCTGAATATGTAGGCTCACACTTAGGCGATGAGATTACAGATGACGAGGATTTGTTATTCGTCTCCGACTCACCCCTAGCAATGCATCGATTGTATTCAATCAAGTTTTCAATGGACCCCGACAGTGATGGTGAGAGCGTTGGCCACTGGCGCTCAAATGATTCAGGGTGGCAATTGGAATTGTTGGAGTGTAATCAATTATCCAAAGTAACATGGATTTTCGTTTTCCATGATTTGACGCCATCAATTTCATCAGAATGGAATGAAGTTGATTTCGAAGGATCAGACAAAGTTAGTGAAGGATATCAGTTGTACAAATGGGGTGGAGAAGGTGAGCGATGTGCTTGAGGGAGTGAAAGTGCTGGATCTTTCGAGGATTCTAGCAGGCCCATACTGTGCACAAATGCTTGCGGATTTAGGCGCTCAAGTTACGAAGGTCGAGGCCCCTTGGGGAGATGATACACGTGGTTGGGGTCCACCATTTCTTGAGGACGGAACCGCCGCCTACCATCTATCATGCAACCGAGGTAAAGAGATAATATTCCATAATCTAAAGGAAGACAAAGAAGCAATACAGGCGTTAATCTCTCAATCAGATGTTGTAATTGAAAACTTCCGGCCAGGGCAACTTGAGAGATTAATAGGCCCTATCCCAAAGGATGTAATCCTGTGCTCAATTACCGGTTTTGGACAGAGCGGTCCAAGGTCGCAGGAGCCTGGTTATGACCTAGCTCTACAGGCGATGAGTGGCATAATGAGTATCACCGGAGAAGAGGGCGCAGGGCCTGTGAAGGTTGGTGTTGCTTGGATCGACATCATCACAGGACTTTACGCTGGAAACGCAATCCTTGCGGCACTGTTCAAGCGCGAAAGAATAGGGAAGAATTCGCACATTGACGTCTCATTATGGGATTGCGCAATCGCCTCTTTGGCAAATCAAGGTCAAAATCAGATTACCAGTGGACAAAACCCAGGTCTCCTTGGTTCTGGCCATCCAAATTTGGTTCCATATCAAGCATTCCAAACCACTGATGGATGGGTTGTAATCGCAGTTGGTTCAGATTCTCAGTTCGAAAAATTATCACAATATTTGGAATTCGAGAACGTCTGGCCAACTAATGAATTGCGAGTGAACGCACGAAAAGAAGTCGTCGAGATGGTTCAGTCAAAGGTGATTGACATGACCAAATCTCAGGTATGTGATTTGCTAGAAGGAATACCTACCTCTCCTATCAACAAAATTAGTGAAGCATTAGCAGATGCACAAAGCATTGCTAGAGGAGTTGTTACAGAATGGAATGGAGAGTCTGTACTAGCGAGCCCGCTACGATTCATCTCAGAAAGAGAAGAGTGAAGTCTGGCCACCAGTTCTTACAAGCCCTGCATCCTCTAGCAAGTCCATTGCATTGTCAAATCTTTTTTGCGAAAATTGCCTATCTTCAACTAAGAATTTCTTCAAACCTTCAACATCGACTTGACCTTGTTCCAATTTTTCATCAGATACCTCGACAACAGGGTGGTCTCTGAAAATCTCTCTGATTTCATCCAGCCTCTCTGGAATTTCCTTACCCTTTGCAGCACATACGGCTTCGATTGTATCGTGTTCTTTGATCAACTTGAGTCCAGTCTTTGGACCGATTCCCTTGATTCCAGGGTGGAAATCAGTTCCAATCATTATTGCTAAATCGATGAGTTGGTCTCTACTGAGTTCATTATCAGCTAGGATTTGATCTAACTCGATTCTTTGTGCGCGCACAATTCTTCCCATTCTTTTGCTCCCGTCTGAAGTGAAGTTTCTGATGACTGTCGGTGCACCGTACAGGAGCGCGTCCCAGTCCTGAGTAGCTACAGCATCCAACTGCCCCTTTGCTGCCATTACCGCTGCTTGAGCCTCACCTTCAGCCTCTGCTCTAAACGCAGGAATCCCCATTAGAGTAAGCATCTCAATCGATTCTTCTACCATCTCGGGTGTATATTTGACACAGCGTTGTGCTAATTTGTGGGCGGTTGCGAAATCTCCTACCGCTAACGCAGCCTTCCAATCCGCTTCAGCTTGTTCTCTGCGTTCTCTTCTAGCATCCATCTCATCCTTCTTCAGTTCCGGATGCTTTCCATCAAAAATGAATACTGGCTTAACTCCCTTTGAGAGAAGCAGGGATGCTCTAGACAGAAAACCCATCAAGTGTGCTACAACTTTGCCATTGTCCGCTCGAAGTGGACCACCGTCTCCAGTAGGTGAGCGGTCGCGGATGGTGGTCAGAAATTGGAATGCAAGCAGGAAACTGTCTATTCCAACCTTCTTGCCTTTCATCGCATCCATAGTGGTATCTTCTGCATTAGCAAGGTCACGAAGATTGCAGCCCATGATTCACGCACAGGGCGCAGGCACTTGAGCCTCACGCCCGATTTAGTGAAATTTTGGCGGGCAATGCAGGATTCGAACCCACGTCTCCGGCTCCGAAGGCCGGAAGGATATCCAGACTACCCTAATTGCCCTGCACCGCCGAAAAGCCACCCCTTCTTGAATCACACCCTCGCGTTTATTCAAGAGCCTGTGCCAACTAGGGCAAATCATGGGAAACGACTCTCCTTGTGTTGAGAAGGGTTGTAGCATGTGCTGTAGAGAGACAGTCATGCCGATAACAGCAACTGAGGCAAGCCGACTTTCGAGGAGAACTGGTTTATCTGAAGAACAATTTTGCAGTAAAGATGATTCTGGAATTAGGCGATTACTGAACAATCAAAATACGAAAGCCTGCGTCTTTCTTGCAACAAGTTCAGATTTACCCACCGCTCCAGGAATTTGCACTGTATATGATGCAAGGCCGCTTGGTTGTCGCACGTATCCAGTAATTTTGGATGAGCAAGATTTGGCTATCTTGGATGACCTGTGTCCTTACATAAGTGAATTTGATGAACCAACCGAAGATGATGCTTTGCGACTACTCAATTTTGAGTCGAAGCTTTAGCAATAATCAGAACTCTACCTAGGGACTTGTGTACTGGAATGCCATACGCAGCCTCAATTTCATAACCGTGTAATTTGATATCGGTTGAGATTTCTTCATCTAGGTCGTCGCCGCCAGGAGCAACAGGTAGAATCACCACGAGTTTACTGTTTGGAGATTGCTTGCGAACATTTTCCAGCATGTCTTCGATCAATTTCTCATCGCTGGGTGAATTCCTACCATAAGGCGGGTCAACAACAACTGCTGCAACGTTATCTGGTAGTTCGAACCTTGTAGCGTCTCCTCTCACAACTCTGGCGTCAACCTCCGCCCAGTCGATATTTTGTTGGCAGCCGTCGACCATAACCGGGTCGAAATCGATACCGAGAGTCTCTCTCCCGCTTAGGCCAGATTCAATCAGTATTCCACCAGTTCCGCACATTGGGTCAACGACGACTCCATCTCTAGTCCCCGCTGCAATGTTTACTGCAGACCTTGCTAGGCGCGGCTCTAAGCTCACAGGGCGGAAGAACGGCCGCTTATTTGCGCGCATTGCAGACCAACCATGTTTCCCTGGCCCTTGGCCTACCATCCAGCCCCATGCAACATATCCTGCCGAATTATCCAATATAACTCCGAATTTGTGTTTTGGATTATCGAGGTCAAACGTTGAGCCAGCATCGTGGAATTTCCCTCCCAAATGTCTCTCGATATCTCTAGTTGCTACGGGGAGTTTTCCTTCGTGTCTCCAACATTCAACTGCCATTGATTCTTTTGCAGTCACAGTAATCTTTGCTAATAGGTCGTCAATTGATTCCCATTTTGCTATACCGCCGCTAACTAAAACACATTCACAGCCAGACATTCTGTACGCGTTTTCCCAATCACTTTCTCCATTTGCAATCAGTAGTCTTCTGGCATCTGTTCTCTCTATGTCTGAACGAGAAAACATAGCCTTTGCTTCAGCTCTCGAAATTGCAGGATGCCATCCACGCAGTGCAATTATTGCAGATGGATTTGAATTCATCAAATCATCTCGTGTATATCTTTACAGACTCTTCGCCCCATTTCGTCTGCTCCATATTTGTGAATTTTGAAAGGTCAAAATCAGCTTGAACCGGTTCGTTATGGGTTAGGTTTGATTGAACTAAAATGAACTCATCAACCAAATCAGAACTCAAGAATCGGTTGATTGTATCAGGCCCGCCTTCGACCAATAACCTCTGGATTTCTAAATCTCCAAGCATATCCAGCATAGCGGAAAGTCCTCGGAAATCATCGGTTAGGTGTTTGGTTTCCAATCCATCAGTCAGTACTTTGGAGTCGGAATTTATTCGGTTGTTTGGGTCGATAATCACTCTCAGAGGCTGTCTCTGCGATTCAACAAGTCTGACATTAAGAGAGGGGTCATCTCTGATTACCGTATTAGCACCAACTAAAATTGCACAGCAGTCTTTTCGCAACCTGTGAACTTCCTTCAAGCATTCTTTACTGGTGAATCTAGCAGGGCCCTTAGACAAATCATCTACTGAGCCATTAGCATCGATTGCAACTTTGACCGTGACGAATGGTTTTCGATTGCTACACCAGTGTAGGAATTCTCTCATCTGGTGTGCGGCTTCATCTTCCAGTAACCCAGTCTCAACCTTAATTCCAGCATCTTCTAACACAGATATGCCATTTCCCCTTACGATTGGATTTGGGTCTCCATGAGCGATTACAACATTGCTGATTCCTGCCCACAACAGTGCTTCTGTACAAGGAGGGGTCCTCCCAAAGTGATTGCAAGGCTCCAGAGTAACGTAAGCGGTAGCCCCGTTTGTGTTGTGGCCTTTTTCTTCAGCATCGTGGATTGCCATTTGCTCCGCATGTAGCCCACCTAGATGGTCATGCCATCCTTCTGCAATGACTTTTCCATCTTTGACCAGTACACACCCAACTAGTGGATTTGGCCTGACTTGTCCTCGTCCTTTTTCTGCGACTTCGATAGCGCGCTGCATGTATTCATGCTCTGCATCGCTCCAAGCCATGAACCACGCGAGGTAGGCATTAGACATGAGGCCATCGCCTTGTAGGGACAAGAGGATTGATGTCCTCAACGTATCATAGGCACCATTATGGGAGCATTACACTGCATCGTTAATCCTGCTAGCAGGGACCATACATGCGGCAAAAGATGGCCCTCTGTTTCTGCAAAATTAGAATCAAAAGGTTTCGAAGTCGTAACTCATATGACAAATAGCGTTGGTCACGCTAGCGAAATCGCTTGGGAATTACGACAGCAAAATGTGGAAGGTCCAATAGTGGCGGTTGGCGGGGATGGAACCGTACACGAAGTAGCAAGTGCACTAAGAGGCAGCGATATACCACTGGGAATTCTTCCCTTTGGTTCGGGTAATGATTACGCAATAACTCAGGGAATTTCTAGGAAAGATGTGGACCAAGCAATCGATGTGCTTGCAAACGGAGTTGACAGAAGATGCGCCGCATGGCGTTTGGAAGGATTTCCAGCATCTGCTACAGGAGATTACCCCGCACCTAAAGCAAATCAGTGGGATGGAGAACCAACCCAAGATGGGAGGGTGGTTCGCTGGGTATTCCTAGAGTCTGATTCTGGAATAACCAGTGCAATGTCTAGGGCTAAATTATCGAGAGCGAAGTGGATTAAGGGGAATAAGAAATACACATACCTTGGAATAACCACAATTCCATTCTGGAAGAGGAGAAAGGTGTGGTTGAAGCTCGATGATTCTGAAGGAGAAATAATCGACTTCACGATGTTTGCTGCAACAACCGGTGAGACCTTTGGTGGAGGCTACAAAGTCTGCCCAGGCGTAACCCCTGTCGATAATAATGGGATGATAATGTATGCCCCAAGGCTTTCAAGAATCGCCATGTTATCTCTGATGGGACCAATGAAAAAAGGCAAACACGTTGGAAAATGGGGAATTACAATGCAAAAGGCGAATCGCATCGAGATCAAACCGGTTGATTCCGAAGGTAAGGTATCAGATGTGCCTTTACCTTCGTCTACCTGGGTCCAGGCTGATGGAGAACCAATCATTCTTAGTCCAGCAACTCTAGAATGGCATACCGAGCAATTGCTCGTTCGCGGTGCTATGGATGTGCCTTGGGCCTAGAATGAGAAATCACTGAATTCTTCGTCATCAGCAACTGATGCTCTCTTGTTCTCGACTACTCTTTCTGACTGAGGTTCTGGTTCTTCTCTTCGTGCAGCACGCTTTTTCACTGAGCGGCGTTTTACTGGCCTACTTCCTTTAGTAGGGTTAGCAGCAGCAGTGGGTTGATTGGCGCTGCGCGACATACTCGAAGAGAAGTGTTCTCTCCTGGCGGGCTCAGGTTGAGTAGAAACAACTCCTGCTGAGGGCATTGGTGTGTTGGAGACTTGAGGCATCGATGATGCAACAGGCTGTGCGGATTCCATTTCCTTGGCTTCACTGGTAACTACGACAGAATTTCCGCCACCGAAGGTCTTCTGTCCGCTATCGCTGCTATCAGATTGTAGAACGCTGTCTAGACTGAAGCCCGGAATAGCAACATCTTCCTCCTTTTTCTTCTTTGGAGGAGGTGATGATTTCTTCTTTGGCGCTGCTCTTTCTGAAGGGTTTACTAGGCCATCTTTCTTTGATTGCTTGATGTCTTTCTTCATTTGAATAGATTTAGCGAATCCTTCTCTTCCAAGCAGTGCTTCTGCGGTTGCTTTTGCACCCTGCCTGATGACCATGGTCGAGACCACAAAGAGTCCGACTCCTCCTCCTACTCCA
>JAYYDR010000045.1:0-2673 GCA_036160735.1 Thermoplasmatota archaeon | reverse complement strand
TCCAGCGATTTCTCCAAAGAACTTGCCACGCTCTTGCCCTGTTTTGGTGAGCAGTGTCATTCCACAGCAGGCAATCGTAATCGCTAGTGCTGCATCCAAGAAGAGCCAAACCAATTCGGTATCAAAACCGACTAATGCCTTGAAAATAGAATCCGCATCAGAGGAATGGAAATGACTTATTCCAGCGATTACAAGTCCACCACGAGCTAAACTCTCAATCGATGTGAATTGTTTGTTTGTACCGCTAACGTCTCCTTTACCAAAATGAAACATGCTAATTGCAAGGAATATGATGAAACTAATTGCTGGTGCTATGAACCAGAAACCGACCACTAAAGCGGCCATTGCAACGTATCCTATGAGGAATGAAGCAGCCTTCTTCTTGCTCTCCATCCAACCAAAGTGTGCTGCTAGAGCACCATCCATTGCCCCATGTGGGAGCCCGATGAAAACTACAGCTCCTAACGCAATTAGGTTCAGAGTATCGATGCCTGCTAAGGCATCTACAAGGCTCATGACATCACCTTTAGTGGACGACTTAGGATGAATTTTGAAGCGCCACGAATGAAAGGCAACTTCGGCATTGCCATGATCACTTTCATCCTTAGTCCCCAGTTTGCTTTCCCGCTCATGAATGAAATGAATTCGTCTCCAGTGAGTCTCTCAGCCATGCGTGCAAATAGAATTGGACCTTGGTTTGGCCAGTGTCTTAGGACAGTCAGAAGCACACCATCCATCCAAACGTCGAATGCCTTGTGAGGGCGTTTGAATCTCAGACTCTTGCCTTTCTTTGTCCTCTTTATCGCCCTGTGAATTTGCTGATGCATGAACACAAACGCGTATCCACTCGCAGGTCTGATTGCTCCTGCATTTGCCCCTAGACCGGGTATATTTCTATCGTGTGGTGATAGTTTACCCATTGGAATTACCCCTTTTTCTTGATGAGCAATTTTCTTCACGCTTGCTCCAAAATGGCTTGATAGGTATTGATTTATAGAATCGATATAGAATTCTTCTTCGAGAACTTTTGTACTGAAGAGAGTTGATTCAACCAACGCTTGAGTTGGTGAAAATGGGAGGAGGTAGATGAAGTGCATGCCGTGAGATTGGTCGACTCTGAAGTCCATCAAAATCGCAGTGGTATCATCGAAAACTGGTTTGTCAACTATGACCTCTTGACCAAGGAAATGTTGCAGCATCGCATTCCTACTGGCCCTTGGTGGGCGAGAATCAAACGTCAATTTGGGGGGGAGCTTCTGTGCTGCCTCATCTTCACTGATGATTTTGACATCGTTCATGTCTGCCTTTACCAAGCATGATTCGAGGAATTTTTCCTTGTGCATAGCGTGGTAAGCATACCTCTTGGAGGACATTTTGTATTCTCCAGAATCGGTGATAATCGACCAATTGGACCAAGATGCTCTAGCTACCTTTGATGCGAACTTCAGACCTGGAGTATTCCAAAATCCGAGCATGTGGTCTTTTGCAGGAGGAGCACCATCAGGTTTGATCAGGGTGATGTTATGCCCTTCTAATTCGTCTGCTCGGCTTGCTACCATCATTGCAGAACAACCATCACCGATAACATGGGTTTCAATGGTCATCCCCATGTTCCTCCTTGGTTTTGGTAAGATTTGAGGAAAGTGTGCAAATGTGTGTTGTGATTACCTCTTGGGTGTGGGAATCTTCTGAACATTCCAAAGGATGCTCTCAATGTACAGAATGCTTTGCTGGCCTTTGATGTGACCTGTTTTTCTCCCCACCACATGTGCTTTGAACGCAGCAATTGAATTCCGATTTGTCGGTATACCTTAGCAGCAACTCCTATTGCGAAGTGGGCCCTTGCTGGAAGATAAGACAGACCTACTCGGCCGCTTGCGTAGTATTCCTCAGCAAGGCTTAGCAGCCTTCTAACAGCTGATGTAATTAGAGCAGCGTCTTCACCTTCTGGGTTTTCTGCTGCAACTAGAATTTCTTCAGGTGTCATGTTGTTTACCCAACTTCCTGGAAGATATCTGCGCCCCATCTTTGCATCGACTACAACGTCTCTTGCTATGTTGGTTAGTTGCATCCCGATTCCAAGGTCTACAGCGTGAGGTTTTGCTTTTGGGTTGTTTGTATTCAGTACACAGCACATCAGAAGTCCTACTGTTCCAGCAACCTTGTAGGCATACTGAATCAGGTCTTCCTCATCTTTGATTAGAACTTCATCGGCTTGGTCGTCCATCAATCCCTCGACAAGAGAGCCGATTACTTCCACAGGCAACTGATACTCATCTACCATGTTGGAAAATTGGCTCAGGAATGGATGACCCTCCCACCCTCCGTTGTTGAGTGTGGTTTGGATATCTTTGAGGTGTTCATGGCCATTTGGTATGTCTCCATCAGCCATGTCATCAAGTACTCTGCAGAATGAATACAAGCGTGCTGCGTCGTATCCCATCTTCTTTCCTAGGAAGCGTTTTGCCCAGTGGAAACTCTCGCCACTAGTAGCCAAAACCAACTCGGGGTCACTGACTTCTAGTGAATTAGGCATGGGGGTCACCTGACGCAGAGTGGATATTCTGAGGTTATAAGGCGTTGTTTTCCAGCCGTTATTTATCACAGGAAAAAGCGAACATTATCAAGTAATAACGGGAGGCCCCCAACATGGCCAAATCCAAACCGCTCCCA
>JAYYDR010000044.1:0-2661 GCA_036160735.1 Thermoplasmatota archaeon | reverse complement strand
ATCTACTCTATCTCGGTGTTTCTGGCGATGGTGATTCTGCATCGATTGGTATCGGTCAATTGATTCACGCAATCCGTCGAAACATGGACATGGTCTACATCGTCGAGAACAACGGTGTCTATGGACTGACCAAGGGACAATACTCCGCAACAGCGGATGTTGGTTCCAAGAAGAAGAAAGGAAAAGCCAACGAAACACAACCGATTGACTTGTGTGCACTTGCCATTAATCTCGGTTGTACGTTTGTCGCTCGATCTTTCTCAGGCTCTAAGAAGCAACTTACTTCACTCTTGAAAGCTGCAATGTCACACAAAGGATTCGCTCTTATCGACGTTATTTCTCCTTGCGTCACGTTCAACAACAACGATGAATCCATGAAATCCTATGGTTATGTCAAGGAAAATGAGATTACTCTACACATGGCAGACTACATCCCTCACTTCAACCCGATTACAGAAGTCGAGGTGCCTGAAGGTCATTATCGAGACATTACCTTACATGATGGTTCAACAATAAGGCTGGAAACTATTTCCAAAGAGCATGACCCAAGTGATGCTGTTGCCGCATTAACCGCATTGCATCAAGCAGAAACCAATGCCAAGCACGTTACTGGATTACTATACTTTGACAATACTAAAGCCTCGCTGGCTGAAGATTTAGGGTTAGTTGAAAAACCATTGATCGATGTCGCAGACGATGAGTTAAGACCTGATAAATCAATACTTGACAAAATTAATGCCGCATTCCTTGGTTAATTTTGTGACCAGAGACCCAATCTGCAATAAAGGAGTACTGACTACTTCCTTACATGGGTCCCGTTGCTGTAGGCGCTATCGTGATGTCGATTAGTGGCCTGTTTTACGGTGGATATAAACTAAACAAGAGACGCAATCGAAGACTACTTCGAGAGGCTTTGAGAAGAAAATACGCTCCTGACTTACCTCCGCTAATCAATACTCACACAAGTAGAACGGTAATACCGGCCGGTTCGTCAGAAAATAACGATCGACCACCGGTTAGGCGTACCAAACAAATTGAGGAGTTAACCGAAAGTGAATTGGATGAATGGCAAGAAAGAGATGAACAGCGTGACGCTAACATTATGCAGTTGAGGTTAATTCTTGAAGATATTATAAACGAACTTCCGGAATTAGAAGAGGAAACAGAAGAAGATTTGACAGATGAAGAGCGCATCATGAATCTAGACGCTAGGGCCGAGTGGATTGTCGAAAATGAAGATAATTTCGATGAGCATGCAACATTTGTAGAAACTGAGATGGTCGGTTCGGGAATCATTGTTGAAGAAGCTCCTCCGGAAAACGATGACTTAGATGAGCGGCTTGAGCGCGAGGGTGGCAAAACTGGAGCGGTTCAAATCTCACTTGCCTGGGATGATTACAACGATTTAGATTTACACCTATTCTGCCCATCCGGTGAAAGAATCTACTTCAATAACAAAGAGAGTGAATGCGGGGGAGAACTGGATGTTGACATGAACGTAAAGCCGGTCAGTAACAACGCAGTGGAAAATGTCGTTTGGCAAAAAAACCCGCCAAGAGGCACATACAAAGTCGGAGTTCACTTTTACAAGCATCACAAAAAGCGCCGTACTAAAAAGCAGACTAAGTACCGCTTGAGAGTATCTATCTTTGGTAAGATACAGGAATATTCAGGCATGATCAAATATGGTAGAGCAATCCAAATGGTTACGGGATTCACTATCGGTACGGAGGATGACCTGTCAAAGAAATATAGCCAGTTCGATTGAGAATTAGTGGTAGTCCCTCCCGGATTTGAACCGAGGTCGGAGGAACCAGAATCCTCCATGATGGACCGCTACACTAAGGGACTGTGGTTACCGCTATGGTGCTCACTTTTTCAATTAAGCGGTCTCTTTGAATTATATCTGAAGGACATTAATTTATTTACCACTTCAAATTCACAAGCAGCCATGAGAAAGATACTAGCAGTGCTGATGACCTTTTCGATGGTCTTGGCTGGATGTATGGACTTAACAGATGAAGATGTAGAAAGTATAGTTGACAGTATTGTCGATTTACCTGGATGCAATGACGAGACTGCGTACAATTACGACGAAAATGCGACTAATAATTTAGCGTGTTTAACCGAACAAATTCTTAAGCAATCGGTGATAGATTTCGTCAACCTTGTTGACAACGGACCTGCTTGGAATGAAACAATGGGCATTACGATGGAAGGTAGTGAGACCGATTCCGATGGAATGACCAGTACATTCACTAACACAATGGCCGTTTCTCCAGATGGAATGTACTTGATGACCGAAATGGACATGGGTATGATGGTTATTGAAATAGGCGAGTTGATGACTGAAAATGCGGATGGAACCACAAATATCCAAAGCACTTGGATGGGCAATACCTTCCAGATGAATTCTGAAGCAGTGTTTGACGAGCATTGGAACGAACAATCATTCAATGAAGATGATGATACAAGCGATGATGACATGGACATGGGCGACGATGACATGGACGATGCTGACCTCGACCTAGGACTACCAGACACTGATGTTGATATTCCAGACGATTTCGATCCTGCAACTGCGCTCTACACCGCAGGACTGTCTACAAGTAACGGATATTCATTCACTACCGTTGTTGAGCATGATGCAGACCATACCAC
>JAYYDR010000043.1:0-3809 GCA_036160735.1 Thermoplasmatota archaeon | reverse complement strand
GCGCCTGTTGTCTCTTAGGGACTTTTTGAGAAGGAATTCAATGTGAGAATTAAGAGACCTGAAATCATCATCTGCCCACTTTTTCAAGGCAGCGTGAAGCTTGGGGTCAAGCCTCAACAGAATCTTCTTTTTCTCCATTTATCCAATCACCTGATTCCAAAAACTAGCATGTATGCAGCAATCACGACCAAAACTACCATGTTCACCCAGAACATTTTGGGTGCCTCAGCCCTACTCAGCCAACCTTTTCCTTTGACTAGAGAGCCCTGCTTGACCCAGCAGAATCCGGCAAACAATAGCAGAAATAATCCAATTGAGATGTTGACAATTTGCGCAGTCTCCATTTAACCACCTACAATCCGCCTTGAGGTGGCTGTCCGAAGTCTGGCTGGGACATGTGTGTAGTGCTAGACTGTCCTACTGTTTGTTGAGCAACCAGCATGTTATCCGCAGGAGGCACGTACATCATTTTCTCTTGCCCATCGTCCTTCATCGTCAAAGCCATAATTAGGCCGATAATCAAGAAGATGACACCACAGCACGTCCCAATGAATCCAAGGCCGAAACCAGCGAATATACCGACAACTTCATCCATAATTTCTTCGATAATAGGATCATCATATGTGACCCAAACAGGTTGGCTAGATTCGAACGAAACATTACCTGCGTAGCATGCATAACAGGCTCGGCCAATTTTTACAAAACCATCTGCACTTCTGCCTAATTCCTTGTTCTGAGCATCATCACTGCAGTCTGATTCACCGCCACCAGAATGATTGTGAACCACTTCAAAATAGAAATCTCCATCATAATTCTCAGCGTAATCCCATTCTTTGTTAATTTCGGGAACATCTGTTATTGTAATTTGAATATTCTCGCAAACGTCCCATATGCCGTTGTTGTCTGAGTCTTCATAGGTACCCTCTACCCAGAATGTGATTCCAATATCGCCGAGACCATCCTTGTCATCAATCATTATAGTTCCACTAGTTTGGTTCTCAATGTCAAACGGGAAATCGGCCTCTTCCAGGTTCGAAACACTTCCAACACCTACAGCGAACATAGCAATTCCTCCAATCAGGAATATTGCTCCGAGTACAAGTACTACCTTTGTTGCAGTATTCATTTTATTCACCTCACTGATACAGAGAGCCTGTGTTAACCACAGGCGTTGTGTCTGTTTCTGAACATAGGACAACTAGCAGGTTACTCACCATTGTTGCTTTCTTATCTTCATCAAGTTCGATGATTCCCTTAGTACTCAATTGCTCTAGAGCAAGTTCGACCATTCCGACAGCACCGTCAACGATTTCACGGCGTGCTGCTACAACTGCGCTAGCCTGCTGTCGACGTAGCATTGCTTGCGCAATTTCAGTTGAATATGCTAGGTAGGAAATTCTTGCTTCTAGTACTTGGATACCAGCTCTTGCTAGTCTTGCCTCGACTGATTGTTGCAATTGCTTTGCGATTTCGTCTTGGTGACTGGATAGTGTAATTCCTCCAATGTCCTTTTCTTCGATTGCATCGTAAGGGTACTTGGTAGCCATTTCACGTAGTGCGGCTTCGCTTTGAATCTGAACATAGTGCCCGTAATTTTCAACTTCGAACATTGCTTCTGCTGCGTCGTAAACTCTCCAAACTACAACCGCTGCAATATCGATTGGGTTAGCATTTACATCGTTAACTTTCAACTTACTAGATTCAAAGTTGTTAATCTTGAAAGAGATCTTTGATTTACTGTAAAGTGGATTGATGAAGAATCTGAAACCTTCAGTCTTCAGAGTCGACACATATTTTCCAAAGAATTGTGTTACTACTGCTTCGTTAGGGTTGACGATTACATAACAATTCCAAACTAGTAGCCAAAGTGGCCCCGTAATCAAGAGTATAAGTGCTCCCGGTCCGGTAAACAACAATACGAAATTGAAAACACTGAGGAATAGATGTAATCCTAAACCAACAAATCCGTTGATTGAGGTCGCTTTTTTATCTTTAAATTGGGGCTGATTTTGTGACATCGCTGGTTGAACAGGGATGCTAACGGTTGCAGGCTGCATAGGATAGGCTACTGTTGTGAACTATTTTATGATATCTAAGTGATATCACTTTGATATTGCCCGATATACTCAATTGTCGTCATCTTGACTAGAATCAGAGGATTCATCTCCGTCGATTGAAATTGCAGCATCATTATCGTCGTCTTTGTCATCATCTTCCACGAGATCGGTCTGGTCAGTCATGGGTGTAGCCTCAGGTTCTTGGCCCCACTTGCCCTGATTCTCAGACCCATCTTTACCTCTGACAATTAGAACAACGCCGAATGCTAAGGTGCCTAGGCCAATCACCCATAGGCTGAGTGCAACAAAATCTACCCAATGGTCAAAGTTTGTGAAGAATCCAAACATTTCTTGATTTGTAACGATTTGTGATTCCATTGATTCAGCCGTCTCATCATCGAGTTCTCCAGAGGTTTTTATCATGAAAACCTCTTGTAAATCAGACTCTTGAGGAGGGTTCTGTTGCTCTGTTGTATTCCTTGTGTCTAGCCAGAATATGGATTGAGATTGCCCTGCAATAATCGCTCCACTGATTTGTTCAACCTTGATCTCTACCTTACTCTCGAAGAACACAGGTAAAGCACCAGGAATTGCATCGATTAATTCTCCACTGTTGATTAGTTTCGCTTGAATCGGTCTATCTAATGGCTTCATTTCTGCACTACATATGTCTACAGGGATGCCTTTCAATTTTCCTTCCTTGTTGCATTCTACATCTGCATAACCGTATCCGGAGAGGTCGAGTTTGTCACCATCACCAGTGATGAACCCACCTGTTGTATCCTCCTGCAATTCTGCAGTAATCAGTTTGTGAGTTGCCTTTTCTTTTTCTAGAGTACGCCAAGTTACGTATTCACCGTCTCCGACTTGAACTGTCTCGCCTTTGTCACAAGTATCAACTTCGCCTGTGCAAATTGTAATCTTTACCGGTTCACCAGTTGAGATTCCACCTTCCACAAATTCTGCTGAGCCGTAGAATGTTTCATTCGCTTCAAGGCTCGTCCAACCAGCGGTCTTGTTTTCTGTATCTCCAGTCTCAAGGTACGCGTTTACCGGGTCATGCCAACCAAGTAGCCAGTTGTTCATTGGCTGAGTTAGATATTTGCTAGTTCCAAAAGAGTCGATTAGGAACTCTGGAACGAAGTTCTTGAAGATGACTTCTCTGACAAGCAATCTAGCTGCGCCTGCGGCTTCGACATCAATTCCATAAATTTCTGCAACGGTTTCATTGGTCCATTCTTTGTGAGGTGCGCTCTGATTGTTGGTGTAATTGATCGGCAGTGACTTTCCACTCAATTCTCCATAAAGGAACATACTTGCTCCCCATGAGGTTGTGAGTCCCCACTTTCCATACAGCATGTTTGCTGATTCATTTTGAGTTAGGTCAATCGGGTTTCCTGCAGGGAATCCGTAGGCTCCAGTACCCCATTCGCCACCGATATTAAGAGAGAAATCAGTGTAAGAGTCGTCGATTGGATTTACAGAACCAAAGGATTGGTTGACGAATTGGGATGCAGATATGTAGCCCTCTCCTCCAACAAGAATTAGAGGAAGCAAAGTGGTTCCATCTACCCAATCACTACAATAATCTTTGATGACTTGGTGCTGAGGTCCAGTGATTCCGAACGTGTCAATGGCGGTTTGTTTATCCATGTCAAGGAACTCTGCAAGTCCAAAGGATGTTCCCGATTCACTAACCGCTAAGATGCCTAGTGGTTCATCAGTATTGTTTCCTAGATTGAGAACTTTTGC